>CAZIVQ010000030.1:0-11780 GCA_964542415.1 uncultured Bacteroidia bacterium
TGGTCCATGATGTATTCGGAGTCGATATAGGCTACTTTCTGAGCCAGGCTTACCGAGATGCCGGCAAGCAATACGAAGGTGAAGGCGAGTAATTTTTTCATGATACAATAGGGCATTTAAATTATGCGAGAAGGACAAACCAGCAAACAAGGACCGGTTTTCGTTCTAAGATACGCATCTGCGCCAATTTTCGGTGCAGGAGAGGAAAAGCCAATCCACACGTATGCTCATCCAGCTGGCACACTTCCAGGCTTAAAATTGCTGCCCGATGATAAAGTGGAACTGGCTGCCGCTGATTTGACCAGGGTTCACGTCGTCCGAATCGAAGCCGTAGGCCCAGTCCAGGCCCAGCAAACCGACCATCGGCAGCATCACCCGCAGGCCCCCCCCAGCCGCCCGGCGCAAGTTAAAGGGGTTGTACTCCCGGAAGTTGCGGTAGCCATTGCCTGCTTCGAGGAAGGCTTGCACCCAGACAGGCGCCGACTGGTTCAAAGAGATCGGGTAGCGCAGCTCCAGGAGCAAGCGGTTGTAGATCGGGTAGCCGTTGGCATTGTTGGTGACGCGGTTGTTTTCGTAGCCACGTAGCGGGATCAGCTCCCGGCCATCGAGCCCCGCAAAGCCAGCCCCCATGAGCCCGGTTCCGCCCAAGAAGAAGCGCTCGAAAGGCGATACGCCTAGCTGGGAATTATAGGCCCCCAGGTAACCGGCCTCGATCTTGGTACTCAGCACCATATCGCCCGCAATGCGGAAGAACCAGTTGCTGTTGAAGCGCCATTTGTGGTACTCCAACCACTTGTACTTCTCGGCATCGCCCATGTCGGTGTAGTCGCGGTCCTCGCCAAAGAGTGAGTAGGGGGGCGTGGCCTCTACCGAAAGGGACATGGTCGAACCACTGCGCGGATAGATCGGCGCATCAACGCTGCTGCGATCAAACGACTGCCGCAGGGTGAAGATGTTGATGAAAGCGCTCTGTTCTCCCTCGAAGCCCACAAAGCGGAACTCGGGGTTGGTGATGTTGTAGTTTTTGTAGCCGATAGAAGTCCGGGAAGTGAAGAAGTCATCTGGAAACTTCAGGCGGCGTCCATAGTCGATGGAGGTCTGGAGAATGTTGTTCCGGGAGAGAACGGCGGTGCTCCGGTCCTGGAAGACCATGTAGGAACCACTGACCCCCAGCGAGTTGGGGCGCTTGCCGCCCAGCCAAGGCTCCATGAAGTTGATGGAGTAAGACTGGAAGCCCACGCCGTTCATTTGCACGGCGAGGTTGAGGCGCTGTCCATCGCCAGAAGGCACCGGGCGCCAGGCTTCGGGCTTGAAGAAGCGGCGCGAAGCGAAGTTGTTGAACCCCAGCTGCACCGTCCCCACAAACCCCCCGGCAATGACCTCGCCGGTGCGAGGATCGCGGATCCGGCCGCCCCAGCCGCCTTGCAGCTGCAACTGGTCGGCAGGGCGTTCCTCTACCGTGTACTTGATGTCTACCGTGCCGGTAGCGGGGTTAGGCAGCGGCTCTACCCCCAGTTTTTCCTGATCGAAATAATTCAAAGCCAAGATCTCGCGCTGGCTACGAATGATGTCCGAGCGGCTGAACTTTTGCCCGGGGGTGGTCCGCAGCTCGCGTCGGATTACAAAGTCGCTGGTCTTGGTGTTGCCTTGGATGATGACCTTGCGCACCGTGGCCTGTGGCCCCTCTTGGATGCGCATTTCCAGGTCGATCGAGTCGCCTTCGACCAGGACCTCCACCGGCATCACGTTGAAAAAGAGATAGCCGTTGTCCAGGTAGAGAGAACTCACGTCCCCGCCTTGGGGATCACCAAACAAGCGAGAGTCGATTTTGGACTGGCTGTAGGTATCCCCCTCGTTGATGTTGAGCACCGCCTGCAGGACTTCTGAGTTATACTTATAGTTACCCGACCACTCGATGTCGCGGTGGTAATATTGGATTCCCTCATATACTTTCAGTTTAAGGACAACATGCTTCTCATCGATGGGAAACACGGTATCCCGCTCTACAATGGCATCGCGGTAGCCATCGTCGTTATAAGCGGCAATGAGGTTGTTTTTGGCTTCCTCGTAGGTTTTGGGCACATATTTGGAGCGCGCCCAGAAGCGCCACCAGGTTTTTTCGTGAATTTTCTTGAGTTTACGTTCGACCTTTTTCTCGGTAAAATGCTCATTGCCCTCCACCACGATTTCCTTGATCTTTACCCGATTGCCCTTGTTTACCTTGATATTGACGGTGACGCCGTTGCGGAGAATTTTGTCTTCTTCGTCTTCGATCTTGACATCGACATTGTAGAAGCCTTTCTCTACGTAGAAGTTGCGAATGATACGAATAGCCGATTGGCGTTTGGATTCGGTGAGAATGGTCCCCCGGATGAAGTTGATTTTTTCCCGCAGGTCATCGGCCTGGCTTTTAGAAATACCTTGAAAAGAGAACTGCGAAATCCGGGGGCGCTCTTTGACCACAATGGTGAGGAAGATGGTGTTGCTGACGACATTGTCAACCCGGATGTTCACATCGGAGAAGATGCGCTCATTCCAGAGCCGTTCGATGGCATCGGAAGCCTGGGAGCCAGGCACCTGAATGACCTCCCCAACCGTGAGGCCGCTGATGCTGATGATGGCATTGGCATCACTGTATTCGGCCCCTTCCACTTCGAGGCCGGAGAGAATGTAGTTTTTGGGGTTCTGGTAGTCCAGCGCTTGGGCGAAAAGCCCTTCGGTGAACAGGGAGAAAAACAGGCCCAGAATCAGGAGCTTTCTCATGGATTGGACTGAATTTGGTCGCTGATCTTGCCGAAGCGTCGTTCGCGCTTCTGGTAATCGACTAAGGCGGCATAGAGATCGTCTCGCCGGAAGTCGGGCCACAGCTTGGGGGTGATAAAAATTTCTGCGTAGGCGATTTCCCAGAGCAGAAAATTACTAATTCGAAATTCGCCTGAGGTACGGATCAAAAGCTCAGGATCAGGCAGGCTCCGGGTACTGAGGTGCTGGCTAATGGTTTGGGCGTCGATGCTGGCAGGGTCCAGGTCGCCGGTCGCCGCTTGAGCCGCCAGCTGCTGTACCGCCTGCACCATGTCGCTACGAGCGCCGTAGCTCAAAGCCAGGGTCAGGACCATGCGCTCGTTGCCAGCCGTCAATTCGATGGCCTCCTCCAGGCGCTTCCGGCAGTTGCCCGGCAGGCGGTCGAGTTGGCCGATGGCGTGCAGGCGCACGTTGTTTTCTGTCAAGGTAGCGGTCTCTTTGCGGATGGTGTCGACCAGCAAGGTCATCAACGCATTCACCTCCCGGGGAGGCCGCTCCCAATTTTCGGTAGAAAAAGCAAAGAGCGTAAGAAAATCGATCCCCAACTCAGCTGCCCCCTCAGTGGTATCTCGTACCGCCTTGATGGCGTTGCGGTGCCCGAAAACCCGGGCATTGCCCCGAGTCTTGGCCCAGCGACCGTTGCCGTCCATGATGACAGCCACGTGCTGAGGTAGCCGGGAAATATCTATCTGGTCCTTTAAACTCATGCGGCAACAATGCTGATATAACGAGGCAAGGGGGGCAAGAGGTTGCTCTTACTTGGGTTCGCAAAAGTAAATAAAATGCCCCCGCTAGCAAAAGGGAATTTTTGGGCCCTCACGGGCTGAGCTTTTCCGGCCTGCATGATCTGGATGGACTGAGGCTGTTCGTTTTACCTACGCCATCCGCAAAAGTTGCCTAACAAAACGTTAAGGTTGCGCTATACCAGAGGCCCCGGTTCCCCCGAAGGTTGCTTCTGCCAAAAAACCGAGCGGCCCTGCCAGTAGCAGGGCCGCTCGCCGGAGACGTTAACTAGAAGTTAACCTCGCCAAATGTTGTTTGTCTATTCCTAATTGAATGTCGGGCAGCGGACCCAGTCGAGGACAAAGTTCAGGCGCACGCAGGTGTAAACGTACCAGTCTTGCTGGGTGCGGTCGCCCCGAATGCCATTGGTGGCTGCCCCCCCGGCAGGAAACTGGGCCAGGTCGATGCGGTCGGCAAGGATGGCAGCCACCGGGTTTTGGGCTCGCAGCGACTCCATGTCGGGGTACTCGCCGGATACATCGTCTATGTAGTCCGTAAAGGTCTTGCGAAAGCCGGTCTCGATCTCCAGGTCCCAGCGGGGCGCGATGGCAATGCGCACCCCCGTTCCCAGCGGAATGGTCAGCTGGGTGAGCTTGTAGGGATCGGGATATATCTCATTCGGATCGGGAAGGTATTGCCCTTCTGTTCCCAGCGGTTGCAGGTCGTACCAGCGTCCCCCCAATTGGGCTTGCGGATTGAAACTGAAAATACCGATCCCCCCAAAGACGTAGGGAGTCATCAGCGGGCGGTATTGGTACTGCCGGTCGCTGGGCAGAAAATCGAAGACCATGTGAAAGCTGAACTCCGTAATCGGGGTCCGAAAACTCAGGTTACGACGGTTACGCGGCACGTTGTTGGAAACCGAATCAGACGCCCGAATCCAACCCTGGAAAAAGTTGAGGCGAGCCGTCATGAACGGATTGAGGCGATAAGAACCCGAAAGTCCTACCCCCGGTTTGGTAAACCGAAAGGTAAAATCATCATCGAGATCGCCCAGGTAATGGGTAGACCCTACCGATGTACCCACTCGGAAATATCCGTAGCGGTACTGGGCAGAGAGGGATTGGCACACCAAAAACAGTGAGAGCAGTGCCAGGGAAAACTTCAAGACCTTCATGCGGATGTGGAGATTTGACGGGTGAATACTGAGACTGCATCGGACTAACGCGGGCGGGCAAAATTAAGTATATCCCAGCCGGGTACCAAGTGAGGGAGAGAGACCGGCAAGCCCAAGAGGTAAAGACTTAGGGTTTTCGGGAACTCCTCCGGTTCATTCTGATGCAAAACGTGTGCTAGCAGCCTGGTAGTTAGTAGGTAACGGACTTACATAGGCATAAAACTGTAGCGAGAAATTGACATGCAGTATTCCTTTTTCCGTCTGGGAGCCGCAGTCGCAGAAACGAGAAATGAAGGTAAGGATATCGTATGTAATAGTGTGTAGTCCCCCGGTAGTTCCCTACTATCGATTCTAAAAAAGCGCATCTATAAAGCAATTACTCGTTTTTCGCTGGTAGATCAAAAAACCCCTGGAAGCCGACTTTCCCAGCCTGGTTGCGCTCAAATCTTTTCTTGGCTCGTTCTTTTCTTGAGAAATTTTACTTGAGAACATAACGTAGCCGGTTGCCATTTCTTGCCTGGCTAATTTCGGTTATCACGGCCCCACATCAAACTGCGGCGTAAGTTATCCACATACTTTGTCGTGGACATCCGCAGCAACTGCACCTTGAAGTTGGCCCGGCGCACGGCGATAGAGGTACGGGCTTTGACCAGCTCGGTACGGGTATCGAGGGCTACCATGGCCTCTCCCGAGCGGGATTCTACCTCAAAAGAAACCACCCACTCATCCGGGATCACCACCGGCCGCACGGTCAGCGAATGTGGGGCCACCGGCGTGATGGTGAAGGTCGCCGCGCTGGGAAAAATGATCGGCCCCCCACAGGAGAGGCTGTAAGCCGTGGAACCGGTAGGCGTAGCCACGATCAACCCATCTCCCCAGTAGGAATTCAAAAACTCTCCGTTGATATAGGTATGGACCGTGATCATCTCGTTGGTGTTGCTTTTGTGGATGGTCAGGTCATTGATGCCGTAATGATTTTCACCAAAAAGCCCGGCGGGCTCGGAGACCACCGATAGCAGCGAGCGCTTGTCTATTTTGTACATATCCCGCATCAGCTCTTCGGTGGCGGGGATCAGCTCGGTCTGGGTGATGCTCGCCAGGTAGCCCAGGCGGCCAAAATTGACCCCCAGGATGGGCTTGCCCATTTTCCTAGCAAAACGCACCGCTTCCAGCACGGTCCCATCTCCCCCAAAACAGTACAAAAACCGGCAATCGGCCAGCTCTTCTTTACGGGCAAAAACTGCCGTCTCCTCTGCCTCCAACTGATCGGGCAGACGAGCAAAGAGCTGCCGCGCATAGGGATCAAAGATTTTGTACTTGATTCCCCTTCGCTGCAGGTAGGCAAAAAACTGGCTCAGAATGTTCAGGTCGGTATTATCGGTCAACCGGCCAAAGATTGCGATTTTCATTTGATCGATACACTGCCGTGGAAGTAAAGGCCCCCTTGGCCCAGGTGATTACGGGCATATTCTATACGTAGCAAGATGTCATAAATTCCAATGATATTCAATCCTGCCCCGTAGCCAACCAGCCATCGGTCTTTGAGAAAATCGTCCTGGTTGTTAAACGCGCCGTCGCTGAGGTAGCCTGTGTCGCAAAAAGCGCTGAGGTAAACGCCCAGGGGGAAATCCTGGAATTTTTTAAAGGGAATCGCCTCCACGTGCAAATTGCGCCGCTTGAAGAGGGCGTACTTTACCTCGACCTTATTCATGTTGACGAAGGTCCCGTCGATGGCATAAGGCTCATAGCCTCGCAGGTTGCTGCTCAGCCCGGCAAACTCTCCGCGGTTGATCCCGAGGAAACTTTTCTCAAAATACGGCAAGGAATCCCCGAAGGTCACCACGTTGTGTACGCCATAGGCGAGGTTCCAGCGCTCGCCCAGGGGCAGGTGATGGGCCCAGGTGAGCCCCAGTTTGGCAAAGCGCGAGCTGCTGCCCGGGCTCAAGCCCGCCAGCCGCCCGAAGAGGTGGTACTTGTGGCCACTGAGGGGAAAGGCCCGGTAGTCGCGGTAATCGGCGGTGTAACCCACTACCAGCGAAGGATAACGCTCCCGCCCGTCTGATTCGGTGATGAAACGCACGGGCTCGCCATCCAGCCGGAAATCGTACAGGCTGTCGGAAAAGGTGTAATGCCGGTAGCTGACTTCAGCGTACACATGCCGGTAAATAGAAAGACGCTTACGCAGCGAAAGCAAGCCCACATAAGCGCGGCGCATGCTGCCATTTTCTAGCCCTCGCCACTGCACCACCCCGTCTACGGTGCCCAGGATGATCTCCGGCTCGTTGATGTACTGAAAAGCAGCGCGCAGGTCGACATTGGCTCGACGAAAAAGGGCTGGGCGGGTAAAGTCTAGCAGCAAACGCTGCGAAAAGCCCAGCTGCCCGGTCAGCAAGAGGGTCTCATTGCGGCCGCTCAGGTTGCGCCATTGCAGCTGCGCCCCATAGGCCACCCGGCGAAAATCCTGGTCCAGCAAAGCCCCGAGCAGGTCGTAGGAGTTGCGCTCTTCTACCCGTAGATAGGGGTTGCCCAGCAGGTACCAGCGCTCCTTTACCCGCACGATCAGGGTCAGTTCTCGCTGGAAAATTACCGGTTCGAGCACCACCTCGTTGAACAAGCCCAGGTTGTAGACATTGCGCTGGGATTGGTTGAGGTGAAAAGCCAGGTTCTGAGCCGCGACTTCCTCGCCCTGCTGTAGCGTCAGCTCGCGGAGAATCACCCATTGCTTGGTCTTCTCCGCTCCTTGAATAGCGATGGTTTTTACCTGGAGAAAAAAATCTGCTTCAGCATCGGAATTTTTTTTTCCCTGCCCCCGGCTAAGCCCAGGCAAGCAGAGCAAGCTGACCAGCAAGGCACACAGAAACCCGCAGCCAGGCAAAAAGGATGCCGTAGCGGGCCAGCCCTGACCGTCGTATTGCTTGTCCATGTGAAGGGCAAATAGAGAGACGGGAAACCGCGCAGCAAGCCACCAAATGAGACAAAGCCTTCCCGCCTCTTACCCGCTATTCCTCCCAATCCCCCAAATATCTAAACGTTTCAGCATCTCAGCATCTCAAAATCTAACCGTCTCAACCTCTCAAAATCTCAACATCTAACCATCTCAACATCTAAATATCCAAAAACTTAATCAACGCATTGAGGTTGCGGTCCAGGTCATCGGTTTGCTCATTGCGGCGGTAGGTCTGGAGAATCTCGTAGTCGTAGCGTTCGAAGCTAGCTCTCACCCGCGAGACGTCTTCGACGTTCAGTTTCAGGGTCAGCTGTAATTCGAGGCGGTCAGGTATGGGGGAAATATAGAGGCTGAGCACCTTGGCTCCGGCCTCTTCGACGATGCGCCCGATCTCGGAGAGGGCATAGCTATTGGGGGGGATTTTGAGGACCAGGACGCTGCCGGGATCCTGGATCGCATAAAACTTGCCCATGTAGGTGGCCACATCCCGCAGGGTGATGACCCCGAGGTATTGGTCGTCCTCGGCCAGCACCGGCAGCAATTCCAACTTCATCTCACTCATGAGCTTGATCACGTCATAGACGTGGTTGGTTTCGTGGGTATAGGCACTGTCCCAACCGGCAAATTTGAGTTCGCCCACCTCGAGGTTGAGGTCGTCGGCGTCGAGAATGTCATTTTCGGTGATCATCCCCAAATAGGCGCCATCGTCCACGATGGGCAGTTGGTTGAGTTTAAATTCCCCCATCCACTCCAACGCCCGCCCGGCGGGGTCGAGGGAAGTCACAGAAGGCACTGTATCGGAGATCAATTCTCGGGCTATCATCAGGCCACGATTTTCGTGTGGATGTTTAAAAAGTTACCGGTAATGCGGTTAAACGCTTGGGGCTGCTCCATCATGGCCGCATGCCCGCACTGGTCGATAAAATGCAGCTCGGTATGGGGAATGAGCCGGTCAAACTCATGGGCGACACGCGGCGGGGTGATGTTATCGTTCAATCCCCAAACCAACAGGGTCGGCACTTGAATGTTCACAATATCTTTGCGCATGTTGTGTCGCTGCGCTGAGCGGGCGATCTTGAGAATGCGCAAGGTCTTGAAATTGTCGCTCACGATCTCAAAGACCTCGTCGACCAGCTCTTTGGTTGCAGTTTGAGGCGAATAAAACGTATAGCCCACCCGCTCGCGAATGTACTCGTAGGAGCCCCGCTTGGGGAAGCCACTACCCATCCCCGACTCAAACAACCCGGAACTTCCCGTCAGGATCATGGCCCGCACCAGGTCAGGGTTGCGCAGGGTAAAGACCAGGGCAATATGCCCCCCCAGCGAATTGCCCATCAGGGTCACGTCTTTCAGGCCTTTAAAGGCCACAAATCCCTCGACAAACTCCGTCAGCCCGTCCACGGTAGCCCCGGTCTCGGTCTTGTCATAAATCGGAATGATGGGTATGATCACCCGGTAATCATTGGCAAAGGCCTCGAAGACCCCGGCAAAATTGCTCATGGCCCCAAACAGTCCATGCAGCAGCAGCAGCGTAGGGCCGGAGCCCTGCTCTACATATTGGTAGCCTTTTTCTTCTATTAGCTCGAGCTTCATATCGTTTAGGGTTTGCGTTACAACGATAGGGTTTGCCAGCCTCAGGCGCAAACCGAATTCACCCAATTTCTGATAAGCTTTTCGCCTCCGCCGGTCAAAACCGACTCTGGGTGAAACTGCAACCCCACCAAATTATACATTTTATGCCTAATTCCCATGATTTCTGACGCAGGGGTCACCGCTTGGACCCTCCATTGGACTGGCAAAGAAAGAGGATCAAGGACCAGCGAATGGTAGCGCATAACTGTCATGGGATTGGGCAACCCGGCAAAAATGCCCTTGCCATCGTGCTGTACGAGGGAAGTCTTGCCGTGCATGGGCGTCTGAGCCCGGATCACCGCTCCTCCCAGCAACTGCCCCAGCAATTGATGGCCCAGGCAGATGCCCAAAATAGGCAAGCGGGGGAGAAAGGTGGCGACAACTTCTGGGGTCATGCCGCTGTCCTCCGGTCGGCCAGGACCCGGAGAGATCAGGATGCCAGAAGGGTTCATTTCTGTCACCAGACCGGGGGTGAACTCATCGTTACGGCATACCTTCACTTCGGTTTGCTGCTTCAGCAGGTCAACCAGGTTATAGGTGAAGGAGTCGTAGTTGTCGATGACCAGAATCAAAGGGGTAAATGAAGCCAGGGTTAACGGATCGCTTTGGGCTTCTCTCCGCTTGGGGGGGAGCCTGGCGAATCGGCGGGGGGCGCATTGGGAGGCACCACCCCATACTTGTTGACCTGCTGGCTCGCCTGCTGCAGGGCTTGTAGCCCGAAGCCCAGCGAGTAGCGGGCAAAGTTGCGCACCGGAGGATACAGCATCGAGCCCTTGGCGTTTTCTTGCGAAGGAAAACTGACGTAGCTCAGGACGATGAGGGCCACACTGAGAATCAGGGTAGAAATAACCCCCCCGAGCAAAGCCCCGATGGCGTTGTCGATCTGGATGTTGACCTTGTTGAGGGTCGAGGTCAAGAAAGACATCACCGTGGAGACCAGAATGTAGACGATCACGAAGGAAGTCGCAAAGCTGAGGATGGCAATCAGCTCGGGGCTGGACTGCATATTGAAGTAGTCGAGGTAAAGGCTCTCAGCAAATCCCCGGAAACGAAACCCGAGCAACACCCCCGCCACGATGGCCATGATGCGGGTAGCCCCTTTGAGAAAACCGTTTTTCGCTCCTCTGTACATCCCGAAGCCGATGATGGCCAGGATGATGATGTCGAGCGGGTTGAGGATAAAATTCTGCTCCATGTCGTAAAGCATTGAAAAGGAAAGCCGGTAACCCTCCTGCTAACTTAGCAGTTGTTTGACCACTTTGGAAATGGCGGCCCCGTCGGCCCGGCCGGCGAGCTTTTTGGAGGCGATTCCCATGACTTTGCCCATGTCTTTCATCGAATTGGCCCCGGTTTCAGCCACGATGGCCTTGACCTCCGCTTCGAGGGCGGCAGGGGTGAGGGCTTGGGGCAAATAGCGCTCGATCACTTCTAGCTCTTCTTCCTCTTTTTGGGCGAGGTCTTCGCGGTCGTTTTCCCTAAACTGCTGTATGGAATCGCGGCGCTGCTTGGCCTGCTTGGCGAGGATTTTCATCTCTTCGCTTTCCTCGATCGGCTTGCCATCGCGACCGGTTTCGGTTTCGGCCAGCAAAATCACGGATTTGATCGCACGCAGGGCCCGCAGGCTCGCCTGGTCTTTGGCCTTCATGGCCACTTTGATGTCTTCGTCGATACGGGTTTTAAGGCTCATGGGAACATTTTTTCCAACGCACCTGGACTACCATGGCGCAAAGACCTGGAAGCATGCCAGAAGTTGAACCTCTTCTGGGTTTTTTCCCTGTCTCCTCGCCTGAACAGCCCAAGATTGCTGCTAAGTTACAAAAATTTTAGCAAAACCCCGGCTTCTTGCTCCTCCCCAAAATACTTCGCTTGCTTGCGTCCAGGGGAATAGAGGTAGATGTTCACCGCGTCATCGGTGTAACCAAAAAATTCCTCAAAACGAAACTCCGTGTCTTGCAAAAAATATAGGTAAGGCAGGTCTACCTTACCGAAGTGGCGCTGACGGAAAGCTTCGATGGCCTCGGTTTCAGGCTCCAGGGTCACGAAGACCAGCTGCACATCCTCAAACTGCTCGGCAGCCCCGGCGATCCACTCGGCCTGATGGTCGCAATGGTCACAGTAAGGATCGAAATACATGACAAAGGTAGGCTTATTGGGGTCGAGCTGGTCGGCAGAGAAAGGGGCGCCCGAGAGGTCCTGAAAGACAAACGGCGGGAAGGCGATCTGAGCCTGGGCCGACAGGGCGGTCAGCAGGGCAAACAACAGCACAAAAGGAAGAAAAATATTTCGCTTCATGGAAAAGAGATGAAATTGGGTAGAATATTGAAAAATGGCCGGTGGCCTGGCAGGGAGATTTCTTTTTGGCCTTTTTCTTGCAAGCTCCAGGCCTCGGCCAGCGCTCTGTTGATAACGAAAAGCGCAAAGGTAAGATTGAGGCTGGCAAATTTTGGTTCTATATGATATGGGTGGGGCGTAAACACGCTTGTTGGCCCAAATGCACTG
>CAZIVQ010000031.1:0-2141 GCA_964542415.1 uncultured Bacteroidia bacterium
CCTTGCTTTGCCAACCAGCCCATCCCGGCCTCGGTCAGGCGCTTTGTCCACCAGCGACCCATGGTCGCTTATAGCAACATGGAGTGGAACCATGAAGAGCAAGGCACCCATGTGCCCACCTTCGATGCCGACGGCCAAGCCGATTACCGCCGCCTCGACGACCCCGATGCACCGGTAGCCGGGGAGAATTTCAACGGAAATTCTGCCAATAGCGGGGTGTTTTATACCCACACGGCCTTCCCTGAAGCCTATCACGGCAAGTTCTTTGCCGCTGATTATTCCGGCTGGATCCAGGCGATGGACCTGCAGGCCGACAGCTTGCAGGCGGTGGAGCCTTTTTTCGATCAAGATGGAAAAAACATCGTAGACCTTGCCCTGAATCCCCACGATGGCTGCTTGTATTACATTTCGTATGGCTCGGTCGCGCAGGTACACAAGATCTCCTACGGCGGCAATGCTTCGCCCACGGCGGTCCTCGCAGCAGATCGGTCCTACGGGCCTTCGCCCCTGCGCGTGGCTTTCTCGGCCGCAAGCTCTTTCGATCCCGAAGGCGCGCCCCTGAGCTACCATTGGGACTTTGGCGATGGCGATAGCAGTACAGAAGTAGCCCCGGTCCACGAATTTGTGGCCAGCGATGCCGCTCCAGCGGGCTTTCCTGTGCGCCTCACCGTCACCGATACAGCCGGGGCCCGGCACCAGGATTTTTTGATGGTGTCGGCAAATAATACCCCGCCGGAGGTAGCGATCAGCAGCTTCGAAGATGGGGAGCAATATCCCATCACGGGCTATACCCGGCTCCCCTTGCAAGCGACGGTCACTGACCGTGAGCACGGGGAAGATGAACTGAGCTACACCTGGCAGGTATTTTTTCATCACAATACTCACTTTCACCCCGAGCCCGAAGAAAAAAAGCGGGAAAGCCATGCACTGCTCGTGCCCGAAGGCTGCGGCGACGAGCCCTACTGGTATCGCATTCGCCTGACAGTCACCGATGCGGCCGGGCTCAGCACCCAGGTCGAGCAAGAGCTCTTTCCCTACTGCGGCGATGCGCTTGCGACTTTCGATAGCCTGTCAGCCACCCCCACCGCTTCGCATGTGGACCTACAATGGCAAGTAAGCCAAGCACCGGCAGGCGGGCAGTTTGAGCTTCAGCGCTCGCAGGACCGGGTGGTTTTCACTTCCTTGGGGACCGTAGCCATTGTGCCGGGACAGACGGCCTACCACTTCCGGGACCCGCAGCCCGAGCGAGGCGACAACTATTATCGCGTGCTCACCCGGGAGCCCCAAGCCAATGTCTACGACTATTCTCCTATGGTCATGGCGACCTTCCCGCTTCCGGCCCGGGTCGAAGTCTACCCCAACCCCTTTAGCTGGAGCTTAAAGGTCGCTTTCCGCTCGGTCGATGGCCGGGCTTCTTTTACCCTCTTTACCCCGCAAGGCGAGCGGGTGCTGCAGCGCCAGTGGGAAGGCTCCGCCGCAGAAGTGGTCAGGGAGATAGATTTGCCTCGCTTGCCCGCAGGCATCTACCTTTACCAGGCTTTCGACGGGCAGCAGCTGTCGACGGGGAAGCTGGTGAAAATGCGGTAGCCAGGACGGGAAATCCCGTCCTGGCCAGAAGCATTGGCTTGCGGCTCCCCCCTCACCGATCCCCCGCCACCACCGTCACCGTGCCTTCCCGCTTGCCCTCATACTCCCGCCCGCCGCAGTACCAGGCCTTTTTGATGACCCAGGTGTAGGCGCCCGGCATGACCGGGTGATGAAACTCCACGGTGCCACCTTTCTCATATTTCTCAATGTGCCCATCCCACCCACAGAAGTCCCGGGTGGGGGAGCCGTTTTCATCCAATACCGGCCCTTCTCGCCCATCCCGATCCGGATAGGTCAACACATTGCCGGAGGCATCGTGCGAACGGCGCTCCCAGAGCAGGTTGCCCCAGTCGTTGTAAATCGCGATATGGAAGGTGTCCAGGCCCACGCCCCGTGGCCAGAAGAGGGTAAAGTCTCCCGAACCCGCGTTGGGGGCTACGGCATTGGGCAGAAAGAGCGTCCCTACCCCGGTGCCGAAGCTGTCCAGCACGGCGGTATCGGCACAACCAGCCGCATCGGTCACCAGCAGCTCGATGTCCCAATAGCCACAGCGC
>CAZIVQ010000031.1:2241-11607 GCA_964542415.1 uncultured Bacteroidia bacterium
CAGCGCACTGCATGCGGGGGGTTCACCACCACCGAATTATCGGAAAAGAGCCAGTTGCCCGGGGGGCTGAGCGGCGCCGCCACAATCTGCGCTTCGGGACTTTGGGTCACCGAAACCGGCGTGGGATACACCAGCGTATCCCGGCAGATGCCCGCAAAGCTCACGTAAAGCGTCACCGTAAATTCTCCCGGCTGCCGGTACACATGCGCCGGGTTCTCCCGCGTGTCCCGCGTCGAACCATCGCCGAAGTCCCAAGAGTAGGTGTTCGCCCCGGTCGACTGGTTGACCGGGATCACGGCCAAAGGCGTGCAGCCCGCCAGCGGCGCGAGGTCGAAGTCCGCGATCGCCCGCAGGTAGGGCACGAGCTGCTCGGCCGTATCGCGGCAGCCAAAGGCGCTGTTGATGGCGATGAGCGAAACCAGGTAGCTGTCGGAGCGGGTGTAGAAAATGTCCGGCTCGAATTCGCTGGAGCGGCGGCCGTCGCCATAGTCCCAGCGGAACGCATCGGCATTGAAGGAGGTATTGGTCACGTTGGCGAAGACCGTGTCGGCACATTCTCCCTCTACATCCAGGGTAAAATCTGCCACCGGCGGCGCGCCCACCCGGATCAGGGCGGTGTCCGTATCGAAGCAGAATCCTGCCGTGTCGACCCGCACCTCCACCAGGTATTCGCCCTCGTCGAGGTAGACATGCTGCGGCGCATCGGTGCCGCTGAGCCGGGTGCCATCGCCAAAGTCCCACTGCCAGCGGGTCGCCGAGTCGGGCTGGGCCAGGCGGAAGCTGACCGGTAAGTCATAGCAACCCAGGTCTTGATCTGGGATAATTTGCGCCTGCGGCTGCGGCAGCACCGTCACCGTCTGCACCGCGGTATCGGTACAAGCCGAATCATTGGTGGCGATCAGTTGTACCGTAAAGCTACCCGTCTGCGCGTAGCTGTGCAGCGGATTTTCCTCCGCACTGCCATTGCCATCGCCGAAGGCCCAGGCGTAGGTCAAGCCACCAATGGCGTCGGTGCTGCTGTTGGCGAAGCCCACTTCAGCCGGCGTGCCACAGAGCGAGTCGACTAGTGGGGCAAAGGCCGCCACCGGGCGGCTGTTCACGTTGACCGCCACTGAGGCCGTGTCGAAGCAGACGTTTTCGTAGCTGAGAAACAGGGTGGCGGTAAAGGTGCGGCTCCCCTGCTGCACATCGTAGAGGTGGGTTTGGTTGGAGAAAGGCGTCGCCGTATTCGTCCCATCACCAAAGTCAACAAAGAAGTCGGTGAAATTCGACGCCCCGGCGGTAAAGGCCGCCGGCAAAGGCGCACAACCTTGGGTCGGTACCACATTCAGGCTCGCCACCGGCTGTGGATAGACCTCCACCGTGTCGCGGCTGGTATCGGCACAGGCAAAAGCCGTCTGCGCAACTAATTCCACCACATACACCCCTGGCTGCGCGTACACGTGCTGCGGGTTGGCCTGGGTCGAGCTCGTCCCATCGCCAAAGTCCCAGGCGTAGCTCAGCAGGCTGCCAGTGGAGAGGTTGGCAAAGGTCAAGGTATCGGGGCCACCGCAGCTGTCGCTGCGGGTCCAGCTGAAAGCCGCCTCCGGCTGCTCGAAGACCTGTATCGTCTGCGTCGCGGTCGCAAAGCAGCTGTCAGCATTGAAGACCGTGAGCCGCACCGTAAAATTGCCGGTTTGCGCGTAAAGGTGGCTGGCCGCAGGCCCGGTGGCGGTCGTGCCATCGCCAAACTCCCAGAAGTAGGCGTAGCCCGGGCCGGTGGGGGCCCCACCAAAGGCCACGTTCAGCGGCGGACAACCAAAGGTGTCCGAGGCGGTAAAGAAAGCCGGAGGCGGGGCTAAAATCGTGACCTGCACGGTATCGGTCACCGGGCAAGTACTCGGCCCCAACACGCTTTGGCCCGTGACCACCACCTGATAGGTGCCGGGGGCAGAGTAAGCGTGGGTCGGACTGGCCTGCTGTGAAGTCACCCCGTCGCCGAAATCCCAGAAGTAGCCTGTCACGTTGGGCGAAGCTACGCTGTCGGAAAAGGTGATGCCAGTGCCGGTACAGACCCCATTGGCACTGACCGCAATCCCCACATCTGCCACGGGAAAGACCACGATGGTGATGGTGTCGGTATCGGCGGCGCAGTTGTTGAAGGCCGCGTGGCGCAGGAGATAGGTGCCGGGGGTGGTGTAGGTAAAGGAGGCCGTATCGTCGGTGGTGGTCGTATTGGCCGCATCGCCAAAGGCAAACCAGCTGTTGGGAGCATTGGCCAGGCTGATCACGTCCACCGTCAGCGGCGGGCAACCCGAGGTGATGCTGGTGTTGAAAAAGGCGTTGACATTGTTGGGCAGGACGGTCACGTCGTGGAAGGAGGTATCGGCCCCGCAGGCATTGGTAGCAATGAGCGAGAGGGTGTAGGTCGTATCGCCGGTCGGCAGGTTGTAAAACAGGCAGAGGTTGTTGGGGATGCTGTCAGTAGACACCGTGCTGCCGTCCACCTGCCAGAGGTAGCTGTCGGGGTTGCCCAGGGCGAGGTTGTTGAGTTGAGGGCAGAAAGGCGAGCAGCCGGTCGAGGTGTCGGGGGCAAAGGCCACCACCGGCACCGGCCGCAGGGTCAGGCTGCGGCTCACGGTCACGGTGTCGCAGCCGTTGAAAATCGACAGGCTCACTGTGTAGGTGGTGTCTGACGGCCCCTGCACGAAGTAGACCGCCGGGGGATTGGCTAGCTGCGAGGTAGAATCGCCATTTACATCCGCCCCGCCACCGTAATCCCAGAAGTAGCTTCCCCCGGCGGCGTTGCTGGTGTCGGTGATGGTCACCAGCAGGCCATTTTCTCCCGCAGGCAAGGCTCCCGCCACCGCACAAGCCGTGTCCACGCTCAGGGCAAAGCCCGGCTCCGGCACCTCCGACACCTGCACCTGCGTGCTGCTGGTATCGGTACAGCCCGAAGGCGAAGTCACAATCAAGGTCACGGTGTAGGTGCCCGTGTCGGTATAGGTAAAGACCGGATTGGGCACCACGGCCGTATCGGCCAGGCTGCCCGGCACCCCAAAGTCCCAGAAATAGCCCACCGCATTGGTCGACTGGTCAACGAAGCTGGCGGGCGAAAAGGTACAGACCAGCCCCGGCGCAGCGATGCCCGCCACGGGCTGCGGATTCACCGCGATGGTGATGGTGTCCTGGTTGGTACAGCCCAGGCTGTCGGTGAAGGCGTAGACCACCGGGTAGCTGCCCACCGGCTGCGGCCCGAAGCTGTAGTCATTTCCCCCCAGAAACGTCACCCCCGTTCCGCTCCAGACCCCCGGCGTAAATTGCCCGTAGGCCTGCCCGGTGCTCAGCAGCAAAGGCGGATCGGTGATACACATGGAGTCGGGGAAAGCCGCCACCGGCGGCAAGGGCAAGACCGTCATTTCCATGCTGTCGCAGATCAAGCAGGTGCCGCTGCCGGTGCAGTAGGTGAGGGTAAAGGTCCCTACCCCGGCCACCGACGGATCGAAGCTGCCCTGCACCGGGTCCACGATGCCGGTCCCGCTCCAGCTGCCCACCGGCGGCAAGGGAAAGAAATTCCCCAAGGTCACCACGCCCGCATTGACACAGACCGAATCATCCGGCCCGGCCGACACCGAATCCGGCTCAATCACCGTCACCAGCAGCGAGTCGAAGTTGACGCAGGTATTGCCATCGGTGAAGGTGTAGGTCAGGGTGAAAGTGCCCAGGCCACTGGCTACCGGATCAAACAAGCCCCCGGCAGAGACGCCAGTGCCCGTCCAGGTGCCGCCCAGCGGCGAAAAGCCCGTCAGCGGCTGCGGCCCGCCGGTGATACAAAACGTCTGGTCAACCCCCGCCACGACCGTGGGCAGCGGATGCACAGTGAATGCCAGGCTGGCGCTGTCGGCGCAGCCGTTGTCGTCGGTGAAGGTGTAGGTGAGGGAAAAGGTACCCACCGTGCTGGGATCGAAAACATATTGTCCCGCGACAAAACTGACCCCCATTCCGGTCCAGACGCCAACCCCGCCCGCTGCGGGCGTGCCATTGGTCAGGGGGAGGGGTCCATCGCCCACACAGGCTTCGAGGGCTAGCCCGGCATTGACCACCGGCAAAGGAAAGACCGTGATGAGAACGGTGTCGCTTTGCTCGCAGGTAGTGCCCCCAGCGATGGTGTAGATCAGCTGGTGCGTCCCCACGCCCGCCGCCGCCGGGTCGAATATTCCCCCGGCATTGACCCCATTTCCACTCCACCCCCCTCCCGCCGGCACGAAGCCCGGCAGTTGAAAGGGGACCAGGCTCACACAAACCGAATCGTCCGGCCCCGCCGACACCGAGTCCGGCTCAATCACCGTCACCAGCAGCGAGTCGAAGTTGACGCAAGTGTTGCCGTCGGTAAAGGTGTAGGTGAGGGGGAAAGTGCCCAGGCCGGTGGCGAGGGGGTCGAACAAGCCAGCGGCGGTGACGCCGGGGCCAGTCCAGGAGCCCAAGGCTGGCGAAAAGCCCGTCAGCTGCTGCGGCCCGCCGGTGATGCAGAAGCTGATGTCATTGCCTGCCTCGACTACCGGCAAAGGGTTGACGGTGAAGGTGAGCCCATCCTGGCTCACACAGCCGCTGTCGGAGGTGACCGTGTAGGTGAGCAAGGCGCTGTTATTCGCCCCGATTAGCCCCGGCAGCACCCGCCCCGCCGGATCGACCACGCCGACGCCGCTCCATCCCCCCGTGCCTGGCGAAAAGCCGGTCAGGGTCACCGTATCGGCATCGACGCAGGCCGCGAGGTTGGTACCTGCCTCGGTCAGCAGGGTGTCATTGACAAAGACCGTGAGGGTATCGCTGGCTTCGCAGGTGGTGCCGGGAAACAAGGTGTACACGTATTCCTGCGCCCCGCTGGGGGCTGACAACGGATTGAAGGTCGGGCCGGGGTTCCAGACCCCACCAGTAGGCGTAGCGGTGAGGGTGACCGGGGCGGCATTGCGGCAAATCGAAAAATCGGCCATGGCCACCGGCACCTGCGGCAGGTCGACGTTGACCACGAGGGTGTCGCGGTTTTCGCAGCCATTCGCATCGACGATGGTATAAAAAACCTGATGCGTCCCCACCCCCACCGAGTCGGGGTTGAAGTCGCCGGTGGCGGGGTTTACGATGCCGGGGCCAGACCAGCTGCCGCCGCCGGGGCTGGTGTTGCCCGCGAGGTTGACCACGCTATTGACCAGGCAGTAGGTTTGCGGCGCGCCTACCTCCACCGCCGGCGGGGCCGGCACGGTGATGGTCAGCTGGTCGCTGTTTTCGCAGCCCACCGAATCGGTATAAGTATAATCGATCACAAAGGTACCGGGGCTGCTGGCCACGAAGGTGCCGTTCAAGGCGGCCGGTCCATCGAAGAAAGTCCCCCCGACGGGGCTGCCGGTGAGCACCGCGGTATCGCCCAGACAGAGGATGACATTGGCCCCGGCATCTACCGTGGGTGGCACCCGCACCTCAATGCGAGCCGTGTCGCGGAAGCGGCATTGCAGGTTGTTGAAGGCTGTGAGGGTGGTATCGAAGTCGTAGACCAACTCGAAGCTGCCCGGGCCCACCGGGTCCACGCAGCCATCGGGGCTGGGCAAGCCATTGATGAACCAGCTGCCGCCCGGTGGCGAAGGCGTGAGGCAAAGCTGCGGGTCGCCCACGCAGAGGGTATCATTGTCCCCGGCCAGGACCGGCGGCAGGTTGTAGAGGGTAAAGGTTTCGCTGTCGGAGTCGCTGCCGCATTCGTTGGTGGCCGTGAGGGTGACCGTGTGCGGGCCGAGGGGAAAGCTCACCGGCCCGGCGATGAGGTTGGCGCCGGTAGGCGGGGTAGCCGCCCCGCCAAAGTCCCAATCGTAGCTGATGGTGGTCGCGAGGTTGTTGTCGACCGTGGCGGTGGGGGTAAGCACGGCTGGATTACAGCTGTCGCCGAGGGGAGCTACGTCTACCTGCGGCGGGCGGCGCACGGTGATGGTGTCCCGGAAAAGTTCGGTGCCACAGGCATTCGAAGCCCGGTAGGTGAGGAAATAGACCCCTGGCCCCGGATAGGTGATGGTGGGGGCGGGGTCGTTGTTGTCAGGAAAAATGTTCACCCCCAGCGGCGGGTTGACCTGCCAGAGGTGGTTGAGGGTAGCGGGGGTAGAATTGTTGACGTAGGTGATGCCGAGGGGGCCGCAACCGTTGTCGGTGGGGGGGAGAATGTCGGCGACGGGGGGCTCAAGGACGGTGATCTGGCTGGTAATGGTACGGGCTCCGCATTGGGTATTGCTGGCCGTTAGGGTCACGGTGTAGACGCCGGGGGCGGTGAAGGTATGGGTAGGATTGGTGTCTGTGCTGGTGTTATTGGCCCCCGAGGCCGGGTCGCCAAAGTCCCAGAGGTAGGTCAGACCCTGGTTGATAAGATTGGTGGGGCAGCTTTGATTGGTGAAAGTTGTGGTAGCGACCGGCCAGCAAATAACGGGAGGGTGGGTAAAGAAAGGCTCTGGCGCCACCGCGATGTTGATGGGGTTAGCGTCCCAGGTGGGGATGCCGGAAGCTTGGGTACAGGGATTGACGGCGTCGAGCCGGATGGTCCGCTGAAAGACATTCTGCAAAGCGCCCAGGTTACAGACCTCATTCAGCCCCAGATCATAGGCCCGGGAAACGCTGCTGAGGTTCAAAAAGGTGTCCCGCTGCCCGTTAACAAGGTTGTCAAAATCCCAGGACACAATGTAAAAGTCTACGTTCCCTGGGCATTGCTCAATGGTCGTATCGTTGAACACCTCCACCAGGTCATTCTCACAATAATTCTGGGCCGGGGTGGTGATGTCGGGGTTGTTGGGCCGGGTATAAAACATCACCTGCCTCACATCACTGGGACAGATGCTCCCCTGAGCCGTCACCGTCACGGTATAGGTCCCATACTGCTGAAAAGTATGCACCTCCTGCATATTGGTACTAGTAATGACCGTCCCATCGCCAAAATCCCAGGTGAAAGGGACTACCCCCGCGGCCGGACCGTTGAGGGTAAGGGTGGTGGTAAAAGTAGTGTCACAAGGCAGGGTATTCACACAAAAGGAGGGATCGAAAAAGATCCCGGAAAGGTTGATAACCGGCGCATAATTCACCGTCACCACCTGCTGGGTGGTGCAGCTCGCCGCCGTGTCGGTGACGATCAGCTCGACCGTGTAGGTCGTGGCGGCCGTGTTGAACGGGTAGCTGTGGGTAGTGGTAGCTGAGTCGCCCGAGAAAGTCCCGTCCCCGAAGTTCCACTGATAGGTCAGCGGGTCGCCGTTGAGGTTGGTGGTGCTGGTGAAAGTCAACTCCTCTCCCGGGCAGACCGGGCCGTTGGGGGTGAAGTTGAGGTTGCAATTTTGGGCCAGGCCCCAGGCGGGGAGCAGGGCCAGGAGGAAAAGGAGGGTAGCTTGTTTCACGGTGTGGATATATTTGACCAGAAGAAGGAAGTAAGGGGAGAGGAGGGGATTAGGGCTTCCGGGGCTAAATTTCTAACCCGTTAAACTTGTTCTTTTTCTGCGGTTATCCCGGTTTTGCGGGACATCTTTGACTCGCTATATTCAGTCTTTTTTCTCCTCCAGAGGCGGGTCCCAGACTTGTCCCACTACAACATATCCCGGTTTTACCAGGGACAGGTTCCGGTTTTACCAGGGACAGGTCTGCGTTGAAATCAGGGCATTACTTTGCCCCGTAAGCACTAGAAAACCGGATAGCGGCGGTTGGAGAAGAGGCATTCTCCACAGCCAATGTTACCGGTTTGGCTGAGGGAGTTGGGGAAGCGCAAGCTGAGGGTCAGCTCGAAGGTGCCGCCGCCATCGTTCAGCACGCCGTTGAGGTTGAAGTCGTAGGAAGCCCCGAGGTGGAGGGAGCGCGGCAGGCTACGGCTGTTGCGTTGGTCCATGGGAATCCGAAAACCCAGGCCCACCGCCAGGGAGTGGATGTTGCGGGTGGCAAAGCCCCGGCTGTGCCACCATGCGCCGGTCCAAACCCCCGGTTCATCGGCAAGGATGATCATGCCGCCTAGCTGCAACGAGCGAAACCAATAGCGGCCGGTGGCGGCAGAATCGAGGTTTGGGGCTGCCAGCGAAGGTTGCATATCCATCCGCCCCATGATGATGGTGGTCATGCTGCTGGTTTCGAAGGACCCCTGGTTGAGCAGAAAGCCGTGCAAAGTGTAGCGGGTGGGGCGCACGTCTTGGGTCGGCGCGCCGTTGGCGCGGTTTCGCAAATGGCGAAAGGCCCCGCCGATCTGCCCCACCCAAGACTTTTTCCAGCTATTGCCTGAACGGGCACCCCAGGAAAAGTCGATGAGGCCCCCGGCCGAAAAGTCCACAAAGTCTGCCGAAGGCAGCTGTAAAAACCCCAGCGGCACCGCCGAATTGTTGCGTACTTGCCCAAAAAACGGATTCAGCTGGTCAGAAAAGATCAGGGCATTGGGATCGTCCAGTCGCCATTGGTTGTAGCTCAGGCCCATGCCCAGGCTGAATTCCATGTCGTAGGGCCGCGAGGTGAAGCAGGGCCGGTTGCGGAAGCCGTACTGCAATTCGTAGCTGCGCCAGCGCAGGTCCCCCGCCCCTTCCACGTTCTCGATCGCCTGAAAACCTACCCCTGACATCAGCGCGGGCAGCTCCACGCTCAGCCCCACATTGCTGGTCAAAAAGCTCGCGTCGTTTCCATCTACCCCCATCCACTGCGAACGGTAAGCCGAGTACACATTGATCCCCGGATCAAAACCGGCATAGGCCGGGTTCAGGTACAGTTTGTTAGCAAAAAATTGCGAGAATACGGGGTCTTGCGCCTGCACATAGCCGATTGCACCCAGGAACAGCCATAGCCATCCCAGCCCGGTTTGCCAGATTGCTTTCATTGTGTTGACAAGAGTTAATGGGGGAGAAGAACAAAGCCAAAACGGCACCGGAAGGACCGGGCGACTAGATAAGGAAGACTTGTTTTTGGTGGTTCAATGATAAGGCTTTTCCAGCAAAAATGAAAAGGCGTTTTTGTGAAATCCCGCCCGCATTCGGGCTGGTTTGCCAATAATTTCCCCTTTCTCTAAGCTAATGCGTTGATGGTCAAGGCATGGGGATGGTCATTTGGTCGGAATTTTCCAGGTTGGGACTAAGCCGGGACGAAAGGTTGCCCCCCTCGCGGCTCATCTTCCGGGCAGATTTATGATCGCTGCGGGTGATTTTCATCCGCAGGGGTGAGCCAGGGATTTACCGGGTATCTGACCCCTAGCGGGGTCAAAGATTTGCTTGCTCGCACGGATTACAAATCCGCGAGAGAGATAAAAGGGGGTGGAGCTTGTTCGCACGGATTACAAATCCGAGCGAGAGATAAAAAGGGGGGGAGCTCGCTCGCACGGATTACAAATCCGCGCGAGAGATAAAAAGG
>CAZIVQ010000032.1:0-3600 GCA_964542415.1 uncultured Bacteroidia bacterium
TTCCCCTATTCCCCCTTATTCCCCCCCAACCCCGTATTCTTGGTTTGTCCCCCTTTGGTTTGTCCCCCTTGGGGTTGTCCCCCTTGGGTATTGCCTCTTTGCTTCACGTCCTGGGCTGTATAAAAGTTGGGCGGGAAGCCATTGAGCTGCCGCCAGAGTTCGTACCAGATCGGCACGTCTTTGAGCAAGGCAAAGGCATTGGTCCCCGAACCGATGCGCAAGGCATCAGGCCAGGGTTCGTCGGTGGGATCGGGCTCGACCAGCACACGATAGCGGCCGTTAGGGCTGATGTTGTTTTCTACCGCATAAATCCGCCCGCCAAAGGTGCCGAAGGAAGTATTGGGCCAACCCGAAAAGATGATGGCTGGCCAGCCATCGAACTCCAGGCGCACATGGGCCCCCTGGCGAACCAAGGGCAGGTCGACCGGCTGCACGTAGATTTCAGCCGCCAGGTGGTAGTAGACGGGGAGGATACTTACTACTGCTTCGCCCGCTTTGACTGTCTCGCCAATCCCCGGGGTGATGGCCTTGTTGATAAAACCCGTAATGGGCGCGGTGATATAGCGAAAATTGATCCGCGCCTCGTAGTTGGTACGTTGGTTAGTCAATTTGGCGACGTCACCCTCGGCCACGAAGCGAGTCGAAATCGCACTTTGTCGCTCAGACTCGGCCTTGGAGATTTTCTCCATGTACTCGTTGCGCACGTTGTTGCGGTCGATGATGGCGTTGAGCAACTCATTGCGGGCCAAATCGACCTTATTACGCTGGGAGACCAGCTTGGCTTGCATCTCCTGAAACTTGTTACGCTTGGCTTCCCAATCGGTGCGGGACTTAATACCTTGCTTCAGCAGGGTATCCCAGCGGGCATACTGGGTTTCGGCAATGTTGTAGCCAATCTTCACCGCTTCGAGGTCGATGCTGTCGGAGATCACCTTGAGCCGGGCCTGCTCTACTTTATTTTCGGCCGATTCTACCTTCAGCTCCATGGTAGCGCGCAGGGCCTGGATCTGCGCCGCCAAGGCTTGGGCTTTGTCGACGTAAGACTCAATGGATGATTTTTTTGCTTCGATCTGCTCTTGGGTCCGGCCCACCAGCTGGGGATCGAAGTAGGCGTCCTTGATTTCGGAGAGAAAGACGATGGTATCTCCTTGCTGTACGGTGTCTCCCTCAGAGACAAACCAGGCTTCGATTCGCCCATCCAAAGTTGAATGAATCGTCTGGGGTCGCTCGTTGGGATAAAGGGTCGTAAGCTTGCCCTTGGCCTGGATATTCTGGGTCCAGGGCAGAAAGAGGATCAAAATGGCTCCGGCCAGAAACCCGATGATCCAGTAGGTGAGCGAGCGGGCCAGCTCCGGGGCGAGCACCTGGTCAAAGGCCCGGTAAGGCCGGTTAGCTATGTGAGCGGGTACGCGGTTATCTGATATGTTGAGCATGGCGGAGGAAGGTCAAAGGTTGAAGAGGTTGGTGGCGTAGGGGCGCTGCGAGATTTCTTCGTAGGTCCCGCTGTCGATGATGGTCCCTTGGTTCATGATCAGCACCTTGTCGCAGCGCGAGGCCACCAAGGGGTCGTTAGAGACGGTGATCAGCGAAAAATCGAGTTCATCAATGAGGTAGCGGGCGATTTTTCTCCGCTCTTCCGGCTCTACGATGCGCAAGATGTCGTCCATGACCAGCAGGTGGGGATTTTTGGCGATGCATTTGGCCAGAATCAGGCGGCGCACCACTCCTTCGGGGAGCATGGGAGATTCTGGAACCAGCTGGGTGTTGAGGCCTTCGGGCAAATGCTGGATAAACTCGGTCAAGCCGAGCTTGTCGAGGGCGGAACGCAGGTTTTGGAGGGTCACATCTTCCCGCCCCATGGTCAGGTTTTCCAGCAAGCTGCCCCGGAAGAGCACTTTCTGCGACAGGCAGTCCCCGATCACCGCTCGCACCGAGGACACGCTGTAGTTACGATAGGGGACATCGTTGTAGGACAAAACGCCGGTAAAGCTGTCGTACAGCCCCGATATTACATTGAGCAGCAAGGTTTTACCCGAACCACTAAAACCTGAAATACATACCTTCTCCCCCGCCTTCACGTCCATCGAAATATGAAAAAGTGAGGCTTGCTCATCCCCGGGATAAGAGAAGGTGAGGTCTTTTAGCTTCACTGAAAGCCCCTTGCCGGTGTCCACGGTATCAAACTCAATGCCCGATTCCTTTTCCAACGGCAGGTCGGTGATCTTGCCAATTTTCTCCATCCCCGTCAGCACATCGTAGACTACTTCTGCGCTCAGCACCAGCTTCTCTACCGAATTGATGATAAGGATTATGATGATCTCCGAAGCCACAAACTGACCGATGTTGATCTCGCGCTGGATCAGCAACACCGATCCTAGAATAAGCAGGCCAGCCGTGACGATGGTTTTGAAGCCGACGATGTTGGCAAACTGAAAGATCAACACCTTGAAGTGCTTTTTGCGCGCATCTAGATAATTGGACACCAGGTCATCTGTACGCCTCATCGCCAGGTCGCTCTGGCCGGCTAGTTTGAAGGTACTCATGGTACGGGCAATTTCCTCCAGCCAATAGGCTACCTGGTATTTGTAATCCGACTCTTCCAGGCTGGTGCGCATGCCCCGGGGGCCCGTGTAGCGCACGATCAGAAACAGAATCAACATCAGCCCCACCCCAAAAAACACAAAGAAGGGGTGGTAGAATGACAGCAGAATCATCCCGAAAAAAATCTGCAACGTAGCCGTCGAGAAGTCGATGAGAATCTTGGGCAGCCCCTTCTGCACGTTCAGCGTGTCGAAAAAGCGATTGACCAGCTCAGGGGGATAGTATTTGGTCAATGCTTCCATACGCAAGCGGGGGATGCGATAAGCAAACTCGAAGGAGGCCCGGGTAAACACCCGCTGCTGCAGCATCTCCGTGATGGTGATCTGCATAATTTGCATGATCCCGGCCAAAGCTGTACCCACCGTGACTACCGCGATCAGCAGCACCCACGAACTAGAGATTTCGTTGGCCAGGGTAAAACTGATGATGGCTTGTATCCCCAAGGGAAGGGAAAGGTTGATCAAGCCGTTGAAAATCGCATAGATATAGACGTAGCCAATCTCCTTGCGCTCGACCGAAAGCAGCCGGAAGAAGCGTTGCAACGGGCGCCCTTTCAGAGAATTTTCGTGCGATTCAGCCATGGAAAAGTGAGTTTCTGGAGGTAAGCGGGAGGTAGGAAGAAGAAGAATATGCTGGGCGAGCTGCTGCCGCAGGGGGCCAAACAAAAGCATGCCGGGATTTCTATCTTTTCCTCAAACGAGGGAGCCCAGGGAGAGGTTTGTTACATTCCAACTTATTGATTTGTCTGAGAGGGGTCTGTGTCCCTCTGCTAACATGCAGGCACCGTCTCTCCTGAGGAAAATTATCCAGCAAATATACTAAAATAATAGTTTTACTATTGATACCGCTAGTTTTTCTTTTTTGTTTCATTCCGCCGATGATTTGACGGGAAGCGAAGGGCCAGAGACCAGCCGCTGCAGGTAACCCTGTCAGTGTTTTTGGGAACGCTTACAGGGTAGGCCAAGGCTATTCCTGCGCTTATCGCTCATCGCTCATCGC
>CAZIVQ010000032.1:3700-11595 GCA_964542415.1 uncultured Bacteroidia bacterium
GTGCGGAGGATGACGACATAATTGCCGGGAGGGACGTCTTCCAACGAGACCTCGATCACTTTGCGACCGGCGGGGACCATGGTGGCCTTGCGTTTGACAAACTTTCCCTGCGAACTTTGCAACACCAGGACCATGGGGGTAGGCTGAGCCAGGACAAAGGCCACCGGCAGGGTTTCGCCCACGCGCAAGGTCTCTTTCAGCAGTTCCATTTGGGGACGAAAGACCGCTGCGGTATCGAGAAAAGCCGTGTCTCCCAAGACATTGACCTGCCCGAGCCGGAAATAGGTCAACCCCGGCTCGGGCTTGGGGCCCAGGTACTGGTAAAACTGCTCTTTCTCACCCTCGCCATGGGAAGGCTCCTCCGCCAGAAAAACGTAGGGCTTTCCGTCGGGGGCTTGTTCCACAAAAAAACCCGCGTTGAGCTGTTCATAGTCCGTCTTCCAGCGCAGGTCCAGCAGGCTGTCCTTGAGCCAGGCCCCAAAATACCGCAGGGCCAGATAGGGGGTACGCGACCTCACTTCCGCCGAGTCGGTGGGCGATTTGTCTCGCGCCGATACAGCGATTCCCGCTTGCCCACACGCCCCGGTGCGAAAACTCATGCGGAAGGGGCGAAAACTCTGGCCTTGGACATCGGCCAGGGCAGGGCTGGTCTCCAACTGATAAATGGTCTCAGGGGCCAGCGGCTCGCGGGGCTGGAGGTACACAAAAGGCCGGTCGGGGTCGTAGCGCACCGAAAAAGCGACCGCTCGCTGGGGCTTTTCGGCAGGAAAAAGCCGCACCGCCGGGGGCTGCACCGTCCCCGGGTCCAAGGCCTTGCCTTCGCCCGGAAAGTAGAGCCGCAGGGCCAACAGGGTGTTGCACCTGACCTGATCGGCTTTGTCTTCGGGGCTGGCTGCGCTGAGATGGGGCAACACCTGCGCCCAAAGCAGCCCCCCTTTTGCCAAAAAAAGGACCAGCAGCCAGCAGGGAAGCCAGGTAAATGCTAGATGCTTCATACCCAAATAAGCTAGAGAAACCAGTGAGGAAGAAAAGGCAGGACAGAAAAAGAAAAACCACCAACCTGAGCCGTTGAGGCCCGTCTGTAAGCTATGTCAGTAGCCTGACAGAAATTAGTGCCACAAAACTATTACCTTTGCCTCAAGTTAAAGCAACGAAACCAATAAGTCTAATTGAATCTTACCTTTCCGGGTCTATCGCCCTACCAACTGAAGGCGTACTCCACAATTAAAAGACCTCACAATTTTTGTATATGAATCAGCAAACTGGATCTCCTCAACACGAAAAACTCATCATCGTCGGTTCTGGTCCTGCGGGGTACACTGCCGCTATTTATGCTGCCCGGGCCGAATTGAAGCCCCTGATGTTTAGCGGAATGCAGCCTGGTGGCCAATTGATGATCACCACCGATGTAGAAAACTACCCTGGCTATCCCGATGGCGTCATCGGCCCGCAGATGATGGAAGATTTTCGCAAACAAGCCGAGCGATTCGATACCCGTATCAAGTACGAAGACATCATTAAGGTCGACCTCGAAGCTACCCCTAAGCGCCTCTGGACTTACAATGAAGCCTACACCGCCGACGCGGTCATCATCTCCACCGGGGCCAGCGCCAGGTGGCTGGGGATCGAGGCAGAAAAGACCTACGCCAACCGGGGCGTAAGTGCCTGTGCTGTCTGTGATGGCTTTTTCTTCAAAGGCCAGGAAGTGGTGATCGTGGGTGCGGGCGATACCGCCTGTGAAGAAGCCCTTTACCTCTCTAAACTCGCCACCACCGTCCACATGCTGGTACGCCGGGACGAGATGCGGGCTTCGAAAATCATGCAAAACCGCGTGTTCAAGACTGCCAACATCAAGGTCTACTGGAACACCGAAGCTTACGACATCAGCGGCGAAGAGAAGGTTGAAAAGGTTCACGTCACCAACAACCAGACGGACGAGAAATCTACCATCGCCGCCGGCGCCTTCTTTGTGGCCATTGGCCACGAGCCCAACACGGGCATTTTCAAAGGCCAGCTCGACATGGACGAGGCGGGCTATATTCTGGTCCAACCAGGTACCACCAAGACCAAGCTACCGGGGGTATTTGTCAGCGGAGATGCCGCCGACAAAGTGTACCGTCAGGCAGTGACGGCAGCGGGTACTGGCTGTATGGCTGCCCTCGACGCCGAGCGCTGGCTTGCCGAGCAGGAAGAGGAGGAAGAAGAGCCCGAAAAGGCCCAAGCCTGATGCCTCTTGTAACCAGCTATCCGCCGGAAGTGCCCTGAGGTACTTCCGGCGATTTTTTATTGGGAAAACTCCCGCCTTGCCTGTTGATTTGAAACATGTCCGCTACCTGCACGCCCTCCATTCTCCTTTCTGCTCCCGACTTAGGGGCGGCAGAATCCCGCTACCTGCAGCAATGCGTGGCTAGCGGCTGGGTCAGCACGGCCGGTCCCTGGGTGCCGCATTTTGAAGCCATGCTGGCCGATGCCCTCGGCCTGCCTCAGGTGGTGGCCACCCACAGCGGCACCGCGGCCCTGCACCTGATGCTCTTGGCCGCAGGCGTTGCCCCAGGCGAGCTGGTCATGCTGCCCGACCTGACCTTCGTGGCTCCGGCCAACGCCATCGTCTATTGCGGGGCTGAGCCCTTGCTCATCGACGTGGAGCGGCGGCATTGGCAGCTAGATGGCGACTTGTTAGCGGAGTTTTTGGAGGGAGAATGTGAAAAGCGGCCGCAAGGCTGTTTCCACCGGGCCTCCGGGCGGCGCATTGCAGCCCTGCTACTGGTGCATGTGCTAGGGTATGCCGGCGACCTGCCCCGATACCAGCAGCTGGCGGCGGACTGGGGGCTGCCGCTGCTGGAAGATGCAGCCGAAGCCTTGGGTAGCAGCTTTGAGGGGCAACAGTTGGGGAATTGGGGGCAAATGGGCAGCCTGAGTTTCAATGGCAACAAGCTGCTCACCACCGGGGGCGGGGGCGCGATCATCTGCCAGGAGGCCGGGCAGGCCGAGCGGCTGCGCTGGCTCGCCCGGCAGGCCAAAGCCGGTCCCGATGGCTATGACCATTCTGAGACCGGCTTCAACTATGCCATGACCAGCCTGGCGGCGGCCCTGGGACTGGGGCAGCTCGAGCATTGGGAAGCGATGCTGGCCCGTCGGCGGGCGCTGCATGCCCGCTACCGGGCGGCATTTCCCTCGCTCACCTTCCCCCTCCCCTACCCCGGCAACCAACCCAACCACTGGCTGAGTACCGCGCTGATGCCAGAAAGAGAGAAGGTACAAGCCTCCCTGGCTGGCCGGGGCATTGAGACCCGGCCCTTGTGGCGGCCCATGCACCAGCTGCCGATGTTCCAGCAGGCTCGCTTCGTGACCGCCACCCACAATTCGGACTGGCTCTACGAGCGCGCCCTTAGCTTGCCTTCGGGGAGTGGGCTCAGCGAGGCCCAGCAGCAGCTGGTCATCGAAGCGGTGGGGCGAGCCCTTGCCAGCCCAGGAAGATAAGCACTACTAAGCTGACTGTTTTGTCTGGACAAAAATTTCCCCATCCCGAAACGACCGGTCAGCCGGGATATGTAACCTTTCGGCCCATTGTCAACGGGTTTTGCAGGGTAAATCGCCTAGGTTTGTGGGCAAATAGTAGGCTTGGCACCCATTTTGTTTCTGGTGAAATCCCCCCCTGCGTACTTTCTTTGTCTCCATTCTCCCCATATCCCTATACATCTATGGCACCCACCACGACCGCTCTCCAACATGCCTTGGTAGGTATCGCCCGTGAAGCCGGCGAAGAAATTCTCAAGATTTACCACGACGAGGCTGCCTTTGACCGGGTCGACTTCAAGGCGGATGATTCGCCGCTGACCCTCGCCGATCAGGCGGCCCACCATGCCATCATGGACCGGCTCCAAGCCCTCACGCCCGACATCCCGGTGCTTTCTGAAGAAGGTCGCAACATTCCTCACAGCGAGCGCAGCCAATGGGACAAATTCTGGCTGGTCGATCCACTCGATGGGACCAAAGAGTTTATCAAGCGCAATGGCGAATTTACGGTCAACATTGCCCTTGTGGAAGCTCACGCGGTGGTCATGGGCTGTGTCCATGTGCCGGTCAAAGGCACCACCTACTACGCCGCCAAAGGTGAAGGGGCATTTGTCAAGCAAGGCGAAGAAGACCCCAAGCGCATCACTGCGGCAACGTTTGGCATGAAAGACAAGGGCCTGCGCATTGTCTGCTCGCGTTCGCACATGAGCCAAGAAGTGGAAGCATACGTGGCCCAGTTCGAGCAACCGGACCTGGTGTCTATGGGCTCCTCGCTCAAGCTGCTCATGGTCGCCGAAGGCGCCGCCGACATCTACCCCCGCTTGGGACCGACCATGGAATGGGACACCGCTGCGGCGCAGATCGTGGTCGAAGAAGCCGGAGGCACCGTGATCAACCACGAAACCGGTGGTCCCCTGAGCTACAACAAAGAAAACTTGCTGAACCCGTACTTCATCGTGTTCGCCCAGAAAGCTTAAATGGCATTTTTTGCCGGGCGCTCTTGGCGTCAACCTACGTTCTTTTAAGACATACTTAACCTAAGACCCCGGCAGCTCCCGCTCCCGGGGTTTTTTGTTGGCTACTGGACGTAGAGCTTTTGGCTCAATGTCGGCTGGGCACTGTGGCGTAGCAGGTATACCCCAGCGGGCAGGTCGTCCCTTTGCCAGGCGAGGCGCGCTCGCCCCCGAATGGCTTCTTCGCGCAGCAGGCGTCCCGAAAGGTCGTAGAGCTGCAAGGTGCCCTGACGACCGGCCGGCGGCAACTCCACGCGGAGCTGTTGCTGCCAGGGGTTGGGGCTTACTTGAATGCGCGGCCCGGCAGCGGGCGTACTGGCAGTGGCTCCCACCACAGCGACCCGGCGCAGCTCGCTGCCGTTGTAGGTCGCGACAAAGAGCTCCCCGGCGGCATTTTCTCCAAAGGCACTCAAGCGCCCTCCCGGCAACAACTGTCCCTGGTAGCTTACGGAGACGCTGCCGTTGGGATCACGCAGCAGGGTCCAAAAGTTGCCGCTGCCGTAGTCGCCAAATACGTAGTGGCCCTGCAAGCTGGGAAAGCCGCTGCCCCGGTAGACAAAGCCCCCGGTGATGGAGCGGCCGGTATTGGGGCCATGGGCGTAGGTGTGGACCGGCATGATATAGTTGGAGGCGCCGCTGCAGCCATTGAGGTTGTAGGGCTGATCGCCCTCGTAGCAGCGCCAGCCATAGTTGCCGCCGCCATCGTTGGCGGCTTCGAAGTGGATTTCTTCGAAAGCATTCTGCCCCACATCAGCTACCCACATTTCGTTGGTTTGGCGGTCGAAGGAGAAGCGCCAGGGATTGCGCCAGCCGAGCGACCAGATTTCGTCGCGGACGTTGGCGTTGCCTACAAAGGGGTTGTCAGCCGGGATGGCGTAGGGGTCGCCGCCATCGACATCGAGCCGGAGGATTTTGCCCAGAAGGGTGTTGCCCCCTTGACCGCGGTCGCCGGGATCGCCGCTGGAGCCGCCGTCACCGCTAGAGAGGTAGAGGTAGCCATCGGGGCCAAAGTGCAGGTCGCCGCCGTTGTGGTTGCCAAAGGGCTGGGAATATTGCAGCAGAATCTGCTCGCTGCCGGGGTCGAGCTGAAGCGAATCTGTGGAGGAGCGGGTAAACCGGGAAAGGCGGGAGGCACCGTCGCTGCTGCGGGTATAGTAGAGGTAAACGTAGCCGTTGGTGGCGTAGTCGGGGTGAAAAGCCAGGCCAAGCAGGCCTTGTTCGTTAAAATTGCTGCGAATGCGGTTCCGGATGTCAAGCATCGGCTCGGGTAGCACGGTCCCATCTGGCTCGACGACGCGGATATGGCCCCCTCTTTCGAGCACGAAAAGCCGCGATCCCCCGGCATGGGCGATGGCCACTGGCTGATCGAGGCCCGTGGCGAAGGGCCGGAGTTCCAGCGTCGGCTGGGCAAATAGTTCAGCTAAGAGCAACATCCAGCCGGTAAAAATGAGCAAGCGCATCATCATGAAAAGTGAAGTTTGGGTGAGACAAAAAAAGAGGGAAGCTCAACCTTGGGGGTACGGTCGTGGAAAAGATATTGCCCGAAAGGTGACCAGCAGCCATATCGCTCGTATACTAAGGTACTGAAAGATATTTTTTCCGGATAGTCAAGTTTTCGCAATAGGAGAAAACTTCATTTTGGGGATTAAACTCCTTACAGGCTTGATTTTTTAGCCCGAATATTGTAATATCCTGTATTTCCTTATAGTTTTCTCCTGGAAGGTGAAGCGCTCCGGCCCTCGTATCTGGGCTAGGATTTCCCCTTTCAGGCGCAGCAGACCTATTCAAAGATTTGCGCGTTTGGAGAAATATGAATAACTATGCAATGTGGAATTCTGTTAAGGAAAATACGGTATTCAGTTTTTTTCCATCCATTACCCTATGCAATAATCAATTATGAAACTTTCTGTATCGGTCACCAAAATGGTGGTACTGGTCGCGACACTGGCCCTGCTTTCTTCCTGCGTTTCGAAGAAGAAATATGATGAAGCCATGACCCGTTCTGCCGCTGAAAAAAGCGCGCTCGAAAGCGAGCTCGCAGCTGCTAACGAAGAAACCACTCAGCTTCAGTCTGAGTTCGACCAGCTTCAGCAAAACCTCAACATGAGCAAAGAGGAAATCGCCGAGCTCAGCGAAACCATCAAAGCCAACAACCAGAAGATTGCGACCCTTCAAACCGCCATCACTGAGGCTTTCTCTACCTACGACAAAGACGACATCACGGTCGAAGAGCGTAGCGGCAAGCTCTACATCACCATGGCCAACAGCATCCTCTTCGAAGCAGGACGCGACCGCCTGACCAAAGACTCCAAGGAAGTGATCGAAACCCTTGCCGGCGTATTCAAAGACAACGGCGACATGATGATCATGGTCGAAGGCCACACCGACAGCGACCCTGTCCGCATTCACAAAAACCAATACAAGGACAACTGGAGCCTGAGCGTAGCCCGCTCCCTGAGCGTGGTCCGTCAGATGGAAGCAGTTGGCGTGAATGCCGACCGCATGACTGCTTCTGGCAAAGGGGAAACCCAGCCCATAGCTTCTAACGACACCGATGAAGGGAAAATGAAGAACCGCCGGACTGAGTTCATCGTTTCTCCTGCCATCGAAGGCCTGTACAAAATGTACGAGAACGACTTCGAAAACCTTGGTAGCTCCAAGTAAGTCGTCGAAAAGTCATCCTATACATCCCGCTCCGGCTCCGGAGCGGGATGTTTCTTTTCTACTGCTCCTTTTTGGAAACTAATGTGTTTCTTTGCCGCTTTGTAGCTCCGTTTCAAGCCGCTTTCATGGGATCAAAAAAAGAAATCGAACGCCGCCGCACCTTTGCCATTGTCAGTCACCCTGATGCTGGCAAAACCACCCTTACCGAAAAACTTCTCCTTTACGGGGGAGCCATTCAGGTGGCCGGGGCCGTAAAATCTAATAAGATCAAGCGGCACGCCACCTCAGACTGGATGGAAATCGAGCGGCAGCGGGGCATTTCGGTGGCCACTTCGGTCATGGGCTTCGAATACGAAGGCCGCAAGATCAACATCCTCGACACCCCGGGTCACCAGGACTTTGCCGAAGATACCTTTCGCACCCTCACCGCGGTCGACAGCGTGATCGTGGTCATTGATGTGGCCAAGGGCGTGGAGGCCCAGACCGAACGGCTCGTGGAGGTCTGTCGCATGCGCGCAACCCCCATGATCGTGTTTATCAACAAGCTCGACCGCGAGGGCAAAGACCCCTACATCTTGCTCGATGAGATCGAAGACAAGCTCCATCTCAACGTGCGGCCGCTCACCTGGCCCATCGGCATGGGCAGGGACTTTCAGGGGGTGTACAGCTTGATGGACCAGCAGTTGATCCTCTTCGAGCAGG
>CAZIVQ010000033.1:0-11536 GCA_964542415.1 uncultured Bacteroidia bacterium
GGGGCCACCCACAAGCAACTGGTCATGGGCGAAGACCATGAGCAGATTTCACCTCAGGCCTTTCAGCGGCTGGCCGAAAAGGCCGCCCGGGCGGCACATGGCAACATGGGCGAGGCCTTGATCTGGTGGGCCGCTTCGTCCAGCCTCAATCAAGACGGCTCGGTGAATGTAGCCATCGAAGATCGCTACAGCCTGCCGGAAAACCCGGACCCGGAGGCAAACTTGCTGCTGGGCGAATTGCTCTGGCAAAAAAGGACTGACGAATACCGGCTAAGGCGGCAGTTTGGACCAGGCTTCAGCGAGCGCTACGGCTATGCCTTGCGGCGGCTGCTGGGGATGGGCGTCTTGCGCCGCACCCCCGACGGTAAACTTGAACTGGAAGACACGGTGGTGAACGCCGTGGCAGGTAAACTGGAAAAATGATGGAAGCATTGGAAACTTTGATCATGTTTCAAACAACCTGGCTTCAGCTGGGCTGGGCGGCCTTGGGGCTAGGCCTGCTCTTCACGTTGCTCAAATTGCTGGAGCGTTGGCTGGCCTTGGGCAAAACGGCCGGGCCGCCCCTGCCCGATTACCTGCGTACCCGCTTCATCCGCTGGCTTGGCCGGGCCCTGGTCCTGTTCGATTTGCTAGCCGTGGCCATCCTAGGCCTGACCTTTGTGTTTATCCATCCGGTCCGCCACGGCATGCTCACAGCCGTGATCGTGGTGGCAGGCTTTTCCAGCCTGAGAAATTTTATCAACGGCCGCTTGCTCCTGCTAGACAAATCCATTGCCGGGGCTGACCATATCCGCGTGGGTAAACGCGAAGGCCGTATCGCCAAGCGGGGCCGCTTTGGGCTTTACCTCCGGACCGTCGAGGGCCTGGTGCATGTGCCTTACACCCAGGTAGTGGAGACCGGCTTTTCCCTGGTTTCCGGCGGCAACATGGGCAGCTTTCGTCACCTGCACCTCAGGCCCCACGAAAAAAACGAGGGCGAACCCGAGTCCCTCCGCCATTTGCTGGCCTATGCGCCCTACCTCGACCGTGAGCGCCCCGCCGAACTCACGCCCCTGCCCGATGGCAGTTGCTCCGCCAAACTCATCCTCCGCCAATCGCGCTACCTGCCCGACCTCATCCTGCTGCTCCAGGAAGCTGGCTGGGAGGCCCTCGACACCCCAGATAAACAGCCCTAACCTACCTATATGGATTTACTTACTTCCTATAACCTCATCATCGAGGCTTCGGTCATCTTGATTCTCTCCTTCATTTTTGGGGAAATCGCCCGCAAGACCAACGTCCCCTCGGTCCTCATGCTCATCGCCTTGGGCATCGGGCTCAAATTTGCCCTTGACGCTTTCGGGACCAGGGACCTGAATTTTCTCCCCGTCCTCGAAGTGCTAGGCATCGTGGGGCTGATCATGATCGTGCTGGAAGCCGCCCTGGAACTGGAACTGACCAAAGACAAGCTTGGCCCGATCACCCAATCGATGGTCATCGCCCTGCTGGGCCTGATGGGCTCGGCCTGGGCAGCATCTATTATTCTCCAGTACTTCATCCCCGAAATGACTTCCCTCCAGGCGTGGCTCTACGCCACCCCCATTTCAATCCTTTCCAGTGCCATCATCATTCCCAGTGTCACGGGCCTCACCGCCGGCAAACGCGAATTTCATATCTACGAAAGTACCTTTGGCGACATCCTCGGCATCATGCTTTTTTATTATCTCGCCGGCAAGGTCGACGTGGTTACCGAAGGGGCCCAAGACAATGGCTTGATCGGCTTCTTCGGCAACATAGGCCTCACCATCGCCATCGCCCTGGTCGCCAGCTACGGCATCGTCTTTATTTTCCAAAACATCAAAAGCCACGTCAAGCTCTTCTTGCTCATTGCCGTGCTGCTGCTGGTCTATTCCCTGGGCAAGAAATTTCACCTTTCTTCCCTGCTCGTCATCCTCATTTTTGGCTTGGTCATCGCCAATATGCGGCTGTTTTTTCAGGGAAAATTGGGTAAATGGCTCCACCTGGAAAAGGCCAACCAAATCTACGAAGGCCTCCACGTTGTCACTGGAGAAACCGCTTTTGTGGTACGCACGTTTTTCTTCGTCATTTTCGGCCTGACCATTTCGCTGGCCTCCCTGGCCAACCTGCAAGTGGCCCTCATCAGTGGCATGGTCGTGCTCTCGATCTACGTGGTGCGGCTGGTCTTGCTCAAAATTTTTATTGGCGGAGACATTTTGCCCCAGCTTTTTATTGCTCCCAGGGGATTGGTCACCGTGCTGCTCTTCTATGACATTCCCACCGAGGCCGAGGTACCGGGCTTCGAGGCAGGAATTCTTCTGTTTGTGATCATCGCCACCAGCTTCATCATGACTTTTGCCCTGGTCTGGGACAAACGCCGTACTGGCCAAGCCCTCCAAAAGGCCAAAGAGATTCCCGTCGGCTATGAAAAATGGGAAGCCCCCGTGGTTGAAGTAACCAAGAATGAATCCTGATCGCCTGAGTGCATGCTTTACTTATAACTGACCTGTTTTTGTACATTGGCGTGACGGTGGTGGCCACGGCGGTGATCTGGTGGGGCAGCGACCTGCTGGAAAAAGCCGCGAGCAAGCTTTCGCGCTTCTACCGCCTGCCGGCGGTGGTACACGGGGCCGTAGTGGTAGCGATCGGCAGCAGCTTTCCGGAGCTATCGAGCATTGTGCTCTCCACCCTGCTGCATGGCGAGTTTGAGTTGGGGCTTTCGGCGGTTGTCGGCTCGGCTATCTTCAACATTCTGGTGATCGGCGGCCTCTCCGGCCTCTTTGCCAAAGGCGGCCTGCAAACCGACAAACAACTCGTCTACAAAGACGCCCAATTTTACCTCATCAGCGTGGCGGTCCTGGTGGTGACCTTCACCTTGGCCGTCATCTACTACCCCGACCCGGACCAACGACTTACAGGCAGCTTGAACCGCGGGTTTGCTTTGTTTCCGGTGCTGATCTACGGGCTCTATCTCTTTTTACAGCAGCAAGAAACAGCTGATTACCAGAAAGAGGCTTCTGCGGTAACTGACGTCAAGCCCGGCAAGCAGTGGCTGCTGCTGTTGGCCAGCCTGGTGCTCATCGTGGTCGGGGTAGAAGGCCTGGTGCGGGCGGCCCTGTTTTTTGGCGAATATTTCAACACCCCCAGCTTCCTCTGGGGCATCCTGGTCATCGCTTCGGTCACCAGCCTGCCCGACCTGCTGGTGAGCGTGCGCCTCGCCCGCCGGGGCGAAGGAGTCCCCAGCCTTTCGAATGTGCTGGGCAGCAACATCTTCGACCTGCTCGTGGCGGTACCCGCCGGGGTGCTTATCGCTGGTGCGGCGCAAATCGACCTGCGGGTGGCCATTCCTCTCATGGCGTTTCTCACCATTGGTACCATTCAGCTCTTTGCCAGCATGCGCACCGGCTTGCGCCTCGGGCGCCGCGAATCCTGGTGGCTGCTGGTCACCTACGGCGTCTTTATCACCTGGATGATGCTGGAAACCGCCGGGCTGGTAGCGCTCATCCAGACTAACTGAAAAAAAGGCGTTTTTCTCTGCCCTCTGCTTTCAACTTCCCGCGCCCGAGGAGGTCTCTCTCCAGTTAGAGAGGTAGGTTAGCCTTAAATTTCTTACCTTTCTCCCCCACAACTTCTAAACCTGTTTCCTCATGTCTACCCGTCGTTTGGCTGCCATCATGTTTACCGACATCGTTGGCTACACGGCCCTGATGCAAACCGATGAGCCTACGGCCATCGCCCTACGACAGCGCCACCGCGAGGTCTTCGAGCGGCAGCACGAAACCTACCGGGGGCAGATCGTGCAGTACTATGGCGATGGTACCCTCAGCGTCTTTGACTCGGCAGTAGATGCGGTGGCCTGCGCCGTGGCCATGCAGCGTGAGTTTCAGGCCGAGCCCCAGGTGCCTTTACGCATCGGGCTGCATACCGGGGACATCCTCATCTCAAAAACCGAGGTGATTGGTGATGGCGTGAATTTGGCTTCGCGGGTGGAGTCCATGGCGGTGCCAGGCGCGGTGCTGGTGTCGGAGAGCGTGTACGAGCAGATCAAGAACCAGCCAGAGTTCGAGGGCAAATCGCTGGGCTTATTCACCTTCAAAAACGTGACCAAGCCCATTGAGGTCTTCGCCATCGTCAATGAAGGCTTGCAGGTGCCCAATCCCAGGACCCTTTCGGGAAAATTTCTCAAGCGCACTTCCAGCGAAGGCAACTGGTTGCAGCGGCTGCCCATCTGGGCCAAATATGCGGCGGGGTTTCTGCTGTTTTTGGTGCTGGCCCCGCTGATCTATTTTCCGCTGCTGAGCCTGCTTGATGCGGGGGCTTCGCCTCGCACCGTTTCCTTCGTCGATGCCAGCGGCCGCGAAGTCACCCGGGAGGTCATGCCGGCTGAAGCCCGGCGCAACGTGTACCTGGGCACCTTCGAAGTGCCGGGCAATGACTCGACCCTGGCCTGGACCGGCCTGGGTTTGCCCCATGCGGTCGAATTTGACCTGGATCAAGACCCCTACTGCTATACGTTTCTCGACGAGAAGGAGAAGCTCACCGCCCTCAGCCCCCAACTGCAAGCCGCAGAGAAAAACCGCTGCCAATACCTGCTGCGGGGAAGCTTGCAACCGGCTGCCTCGGGCTATGCCGCTCAGGTCGACCTGCACGCGGTCCCCTCTGGCAACCGGCTGGCCAGTCGGAGGTTTGCCGCCGCCGAGTTGTTGCCCCTGGCAGATAGTGTCAGTTTTTGGGTAAAAGGTCGGCTCGACCTGCCGGAAGGGCACCTGGAAAGCTTTCCGGATTTGCCTCTCGACGAAATGCTCACCCGTTCGCCCAAAGCCTACGCCAGCTATGTACGGGGATTACTGGTGTTTATTTCCCGCTCAGACGTCAACTTCTTGTCCCATTTCGAGCAAGCCGTAGCCGAGGACTCCACCTTTGCCTGGGGGGCTTTTTATTACGCCAACATCCTGTATGCCTACCAGCGCCAAGGCGAGCAGCTGCGTAACTACCTCGACCTGGCCCTCGAGCACATCGGGCGGATGCCAGATTTTTACGCCGTATACGTCCGGCAGCTTGACTACAAAGTCAACGGGGAAAACGAAAAAGCCCTGCAGCTCCTGGAGCTGATGACCGAAATGGAACCCAACAAAACCAGCCATTGGGTCACCCGCATCAGCGAGTCATTCTCCCAAAATAAATTTGCTGCCTGCCTCGCCGCGATCCGGCAGAGCCGCGAACTGGGGCAGCCTCCCAACTTCCAGCAACTGATGGAGGCGAAGTGCCTGCTCTGGTTGGGAAAGGAGAAGGAAGGCCTGAAAATCATCGAACCTTATACCAAGCAGAACCCGGATGACCAGCAAGGCCTGCTGCTCCAGGGGCAACTCCTGCTGGCCCAGGGCAAGCTGGCTGAGGCCCGGGATATCTTTCAACGGGGAAGCTTGTTGTTTGGCGACAGTGAAACCTTCGACGATATGCTGGCCCATGTCGACTATGCCGAGGGCCACCAGCCGATGAAAGAAAAAGAAGCCGCGAATTATATCGGGACCTATTGGGTCGAATTTCTCACGGTTTTTCGCTTCGAACTGGGCTACGCGCTGCAAACCCTCACCTTCCAGGCAACCAACCAATCCTGCTTCTTGCTTTACCCCATGACCGACAGCACCTTTGGCACCGTACATGGCATCAAGGTTAAGTTCAGAGGGGGAGAAACCGCGCCGGTAAGCCAGCTTATTTTGTATCAGACCTGGGGTCCACCGGTTCGGGCTACGCCCGTCGAGGAGACGACCGACGCCCTGGTGACGGCCATGGGCAAAGGGGAATGGGCCCGAGCTGACAGCTTGGTAGGGCCTGCGATGGCCGCCGCACCCAATGACCCCTTTCTTCCGCTTTTGCAGCAGCACCTTTCCTTTCGCCAGACGCCCGCCTACCAGACCGAAAAAGCCCGGTATGCCAGCTATGCGGGGCAGTATGATTTCCAGGGGCAAATCTTTGACCTGAGTACCACCGATGAGCACCTTGCCTTCTACCAGGTCAACAACCGCCAAGGCCTTGATCCCTTTCGCCTGTACGCCTTCAAGCCAGGTCATTTTCTCATGTTGGAGAATACCCGCTCTTATTGTGAAATGGAAGCCCCGGCCGGAAAAGGCGCTGCCTTGCTGTTTCATTACCTTGGCCAGGATCAGGTGATCCGGGCGGAGCGGGTGGCCGATTAGCCCAAGCCCGGCACCTGCGCGTAGAGGTCCCGCAGCCGGATTTCTACCCCCAGCGATTGGAGGGGGACGATGCCTTCCAGCCCGGTCACGGTCCGGGTCTCCCAGAGATTGGGCGCTTGCTGGAAAAAGACATCGACCATCACTTGCTGCTGGTCGATGAGCAGGTACTCGCGCAGGGAAGGCAGGTGGCGGTAATGGTGAAACTTGTTGCCCCGGTCAGACTTCTCGTTGCCCGGTGAAAGCACTTCCACGATCAGGGTAGGATTGATCAGGGCATGGGGATCTTTTTCGCTGTAGACAGGCGCATCGCAGCCCACGGTGGCATCTGGATAGTAGGTTAGGTTGAGCGAATCCATGCGGACCTTCAGGTCGCTGTTGTACACGCGGCAGGGATTTTTTTTTGCCCTGAGTGCGATGTTCAACTCTGTAACCGCATTTGCCCCCAACTGACTATGGGCTGGCGTACCCCCGGCCATGGCCACAATGAAGCCGTTGTGGTATTCATATTTGATATCCGACTCAGCCTCGAGTGCCAGATAGGTTTCGTAAGAAGCGTAGGAAAGTGCTTTTTGGCCCATGTCTATGCTGGTTGTTTTTCGTAAAGTACGAAGAAATGGGGCCGTTGATCAAAATCGATTCTCCCAAAAAACAAAGCCCGAACAGGTAGTCTTCGACCATTTCTCTCCCTGCCCTTCGTAGTAAAAGCAGATCACTGCTTCTCCGCCTTCCGCCTCTCTTTCTCTTGCTTCTTAAAATACCCCCGCAGTAGAAAGTTGTGCTGGGCTGCTTCCAGGGTTTCATTGAGCTTCTCGGTACCGACCTCCAGGTTTTGCATGGTTTCCTGCAAATTTCCGGCGAAGGCACTGTCCCGCAGGATGACATCTACTGCCCCATTTTCCTGTTGAAACTCCGTGGTCAGGGTGTTGAGGTCTTGGGTAAGGGCATTGACCTGCTGGCTGGTGGTTTCAAAATTTTTCAAGGTCGCCTCCAGGCGCTGGGTATAGCTGCTGTCAGTGAGCAAGGCCCCGGCGAGGCCTTTGCCTTGGCGAATGTCACCCGAGAGGCTGTTCAGGTCCTTGGTGAGGCTGGCCGAGCGGCTGCTGGCCACCCGCAGGTTGGCCATGGTGGCTTCCATTTCGCTGGAAAAAGCGGGATAGAAGGTGCTATCCGCCAGCAATTGGCCCAGGGTTCCTTTGCCGGCATTGATGCGCTGCATCAGGGCCTGCATATCGGTGGTGATCAGGGCGAGGTTGTCGGCAGTGGTCTTGGCGGTGGCCAGCAGGTCGTCGGTGTCCAAGCCAGGTTTAGTGCCCAAGGTATCACCTTCAGCAATGGCCGGCAGGCCTCGGGTGCCCGGCTCAATGACCACGATGCGGTTGCCGATCAGGCCGTCGGAGGTGACGCTGGCCTTAGCGTCCCGGGACACAAACGGCCGGATGCGTTCTTCCAGGCTCATTTCTACCCAGACATTGGTATCGCCAAAGATGATGACCTCTTTCACCGTCCCTACGTTTACCCCCGCAAACCAGACGTTGCTGCCCGGCTGCAAGCCATTGACGTTGGGAAAGACCGTGCTCACCCGAAAGGTCGGGACGAAGAGGTTTTGCTGGCTGCCGATATAAAAAATCGCCGCTAAGAATACCCCGAGGGCTATGGTAACAAAAATTCCTAATCGGAGATGCTGTTTGGTTTCTTTTTCCATGAGGGCATGCTATGTTTTTACCGCATCTGCCGGAGGACAGACTTTCAGAGGTTCGCAGAGTTTTGAAAAAAAATATGAAGAACGCCGAGAGTCGACCTTGCGGTCTGGTTTCGCTTAGCTATTCTGCAAACATATGAGGGTGCAATGGTTTCGCAAAGTACGCAGAGAAAGATTCAGGTGAGAACAATCATTTCGAATCCAGGCCCGCAGATCGTATAGTCGTTTCTCGCGAATCTATTCTATCCTTCTCAAAATCTATCCCTCTCACCCTCTCATCTCTCATCTCTCACCTCTCACCTCTCACCTCTCACCATCTAATAATCAAAAAACGGGGCCAGGGCCGGATGGTTGGTGGCTTTGACCTCTTCAAAGGTACCCTGCACGTCGCAGCGACCGTCGATCAGGGCAGCGATCCGGTTGCTGGTCATGCGGGCGCAGGTGATGTCATGGGTGATGATGATGGCGGTGGTGTGGTATTGGTGCTGAACCTGCACGATCAGTTCGTTGATTTCGTGGGAAGTGATGGGATCGAGTCCGGCAGTCGGCTCGTCGTAGAGCATGATGGAGGGATTGAGGATGAGGGTGCGGGCCACGCCCACGCGCTTTTTCATTCCCCCTGACAGCTCGGCAGGAAACAGGTCGATGGCATTGATGAGCCCCACGTTGGTGAGGGCTTCTTCCACGGCCTCGTCGATCTCGGCCTTGGTCATGTCGCGGCGGTTGCGACGGAGAGGAAACTCCAGGTTTTCACGCACCGACATAGAGTCGTAGAGGGCGCTACCCTGAAAGGAAAAGCCGATGCGCTGCCGCATTTGATCCATTTCCCGACGGTTGAGGCGGGTCACGTCCTCGCCCAGCACTTCGATTTCGCCGCTGTCGGCCGTGAGCAGGCCAACCATACATTTGATCAGCACCGATTTACCGGTCCCCGAGCGGCCGAGCACCACCAGGTTTTCGCCTTCATGCACCTCGAGATCGACCCCGTCGAGCACCACCAGGTCCCCGAAGCGCTTGCGCAGCTCGCGCACCCGGATCACCGCTTGGTCGGAGAGCGGCGCGGCAGGAATGAGGGGGGATTGGGCTTCCATAGAAGAACGGTGGTTTTTTTTGAAAATACAGCCCCGGTTGTTCATCTTGGGGCGATATGGGCGACACATCCTTTGAATCGGCACAGGCCTGCGACCTCTGTCAAGATCGGGCCGCAAGTCGGTTGTGGCAAAAGAACGGGTTCGACATCTTGCGCTGCCGGACCTGCGGCCTGGTGCGTACTAACTTACCAGCAGGCCTGGACCTCGCTTCGATCTACGACCAAGGATATTACCAGGGCGCTCGCCCTGATGGCTACGCCGACTATGCCGGGGCGGAGCCTGTGATCCGGCGAGAGTTTCGGCAGGTAATCCGCAACTTACAACGCCTCTGCCCATCCACAACCTCCTCCACCCGTTTGCTTGACATTGGGGCCGCCTACGGTTTCCTCCTGGACGAGGCCAGGCCTCACTTCGAGTCTACGGGCGTCGAAGTCTCTGCCGTGGCTGCGAAGTTTGCCCACCAAAGAGGCCATCAGGTCCACTTGGGCAGCTACGATGCCACCTTGGCAGCGACCATCGGACCCGTGGAGGTTGTTACCTTGCTCGATACCATTGAGCACCTTTCCTCGCCTGCCCAGGCCTTGGCCACGATCTACCGGCAGCTGACACCCGGCGGGATCCTTTACCTGACCACAGGCGACTTCGACAGTTGGCTCAGTCGCTTGATGAAAAAGAACTGGCGGCTGATGACCCCGCCTCAACACACGTTTTTCTTCTCCCGCCAAACCCTTCTCACCCTTCTCACTCAAACCGGCTTCCGCGTCTTGCACGCCGATCGCCCCTGGAAAATCGTGCCTCTTGGCCTCGCCGCTTATCAACTCGGGGCCCGCACCGGCCTGCGCATCCGTCCCCTGGAGCGTGTTCCCTATGGCCTCCCTCTCAATTTTTTTGACACCATCCGCGTCATCGCCCGGAAGTAGATAGTTAGACGGACAGATGATCTGCCTATCTCCCATCTTCACCTCTTCCCATCTTCACCTCTTCACATCTTCCCTTCTCTACTGCGGATTCACGATCATCTGCACCTGCAAGGCAATGAGGTCGAGGATAAAAATCAGCAACATGGAAATCACCACGGCGGAATTGGCGCCCTTACCTACGCCTACGGTGCCATTGGTGGCGGTGTAGCCTTTATAACAGGAAATGATGCCGATGGCAAAACCGAAAATGAAGCTTTTGCCTACCGACACCGAAATATCTTCCAGGGAAATAGATTCGAAGACTTGTACGAAAAACAGCGCGAAGCTGGTGCCATCGTTGGTGTGGACCGAAACAAAAGAGCCGAGTAGGCCCATGAAGTCGGCGTAAATCACCAGGGTAGGAATCATCAGCGAGGTAGCGAGTACCCGGGTGACGACCAGAAATTTAAAGGGATTGATGCCCGATACCTCCATGGCGTCGATCTGCTCGCTCACGCGCATGGAGCCGAGCTCTGCTCCGATGTTAGAGGCGATTTTGCCCGCCCCGATCAGCGAGGTGAGCAGCGGGCCGAGTGAACGGGTGAAGGCAATGGCAATCAGCGAAGGGAGCCAGGAAGTAGCCCCGAAAGACTCCAGGCTGGGCCGCGACTGCCGCGTGAAAACGATCCCGGCAATGAAGCCGGTGAAGGTGATCAGCGCCAGGGTCTGGTAGCCGATGATGTAGCATTGGCGCAGGGTCTCGCGGCTTTCGAAGGGCCGGGAAAACAGCTCCCGGAAAAAACGCCCGGCAAACAGGAAGATACGCGCAATCTCCAGCGAAAATCGCTGAAATTTGCTCAAAGACGAAGGAGAAGATGGTCCTGACATGTGAGAAAGGGCGTCGGAAAGTAACCAGAATTAACCCCGGAAGACTCCCAAGGTAAGCAATGCTACGATGGAGGGAAAGGTAGGGAGGGGGTAAATGTCAGAAAAAGCGAGATTTTTTGTCGGAGGTTGCCGCTGCGAGCCCCGGTAGGGCTCGGAAGCAAAGTCGCTTTCATTCTCGCAGAAACCCTTATCTTTAAGCCTGATTCCCGCCATTCTCCTTGCTTCACCCTTTGACCTACACTATGGTGCTCATTTTTATTGGCGTATCCGCCTCCGGTAAGACCACCCTGGGCCAAGCCATGGCCGATGCCACCGGCTGGACCTTTCTCGACGGCGATGACTTTCATCCCCCCGCCAACATGGACAAAATGCAGCGGGGCCACCCCCTCGATGACCACGACCGTACTCCTTGGCTGCTGCGCCTGCGGCAGGAGATTGAAAAAGCCCTGGAAAAAAAGCGGCCCTTGCTTATGGCTTGCTCAGCCCTCAAACTCTCCTACCGCGAGGTCCTCCAACGCGACGACAAGCGCGTCAAATTCATCTACCTCGACGCCAGCCGCGAACTCATCCGGCAGCGACTAGAGGCCCGCACAGATCACTTTATGCCCCCTGGCCTGCTAGACAGCCAGTTTGAGGCCCTCGAAGCTCCCCAAGGCGACATCCTCGCCCTTGATGCGGCCCTCCCCACCGACACCCTCCTGCGGCAGGTCTATGAAACCTTCCTTCCTGACCAGCCCCTGCCTGACCTGCGGGAAGAGGCCTGAA
>CAZIVQ010000034.1:0-2167 GCA_964542415.1 uncultured Bacteroidia bacterium
AGATCGTTTCACGTGACTGGAGTTCAGACGTGTGCTCTTCCGATCTATATTGGCCCAAAACCAGCGGGCTCGCCGGCAGCACCAGGGGCAGGGCCGTCACGGCAGCCTTGATCAAGGCATACTGCGCCCCGTCGCCCCCGCTCGCCGGATCAAAGTCAGCCATGGTACCGTCGTCGGCCGGGGCCGCGCCATTCACCCCCCGCAACACTGCCACCGTGGCCGGATCGTGGGCATAGTCAAAGATGGTCTGCACGTTGGGGGTGTAGCAGGCTGCATACTTGAGGTTGTCCAGCGGCAGGCTCAAGGCCCGGAAGGCCGTCGCCGCATCCAGGATGGTATCGGGGCTCACAGGCAGCTTCAGGTCCATGACGGTGAATCGATCCTGCAATTCCCCACATTGATCCAAAGCCGCCGTCATCAACCCCGCATAATCGGGATCGGACAGGCCCTGGGCCTCGGGAAAGCTCAGCAAAGTCACTTCATCTTCCTTGGCCACCTCGGCTAGGGCATCGGTCATGTCGCCCACGTCCAGGGTCCCGTCCATGGGACCTACCGAGACGATGTAGCAAGGCCCGCCACCGTTGGCAAAGAAGGCCTGCATGGCGTAGTACAGGTTGTTGACTGGCAGGGCCGTGATACGGCCCGTCGCTTTGCGGTCGAGTACATTGCCTTCGCCGTCCTGCACCTCGGAGATCACTACTTCCAGGCCTTCAGCGGCAGGAGTGGTGCCAAAAAACTGCTCATATTCGAGCAACGAGGTGATGCGGTGCGGGCGCAGGATAGACTCGGCGTGAAAATCTTCGGTGCCGACCTTGGCCATTTGGGTGTAGCCAATGAAAGCCGGAATCGCAGTTTCGACCTGGGCCACAGAGGGAGGAAATTTGGAGATTTCCTCGACATAGACCCCAGGAGTTTTGTAGGTGCTGGCCATAATAAAGGATGCTTAGATTTTTTTTGACTTGAGAAAAAGGAGGCGAAGCTGTCTCGCTCGCCATCAGAGATACACGTCGGAAAAGATATCGGTCACCTGCTGCTGCGGGCCGGTTTCAGGCTTGATCAGGCCCACGTCCGGGGCGGGTAGCGGTTCATTGTTGCCGTCTTGGAGCAAGGTATCGGGGCGCTGCCGCAAGCCAATCGCCTGCGTACTGGCGTAGGTGCGGTCATCGATCAGCTCGAAGTCGCCCAACTGACCGGCCGTAAAGCCATGCGGTTGCTGGTAGCGGTAGCGCCAGCGGGTCGCACGGTTTTTGAAGCGGATAACGTAGGTCTGGGGACGAATTTCCACCCGATCGTCCACCGCTTCCAGGGCCCGGAAAGCCGCCGGGACGACTGCGCCGCCCAGCACCCATTCGACCAGGGCAAACAGGTTGCGATGGCGCTGCGGATGGAGAATGACCACCGCATCGACGGCGGTGCCGTCCACCAGCAGCTGATAGCGGCCTGGTGTCAGGGCTCCCCAAGCCAGCGAGGTCGACCAGGGCTCCCCGGCGACATGCGTGGCCTCCACGGTTAGGGTTTTCCCCCAGGGTTTCCGCCCGGTCGCATCCCGCAGTTCTACCAACACCTCCTGACTCGGGTCTGCCGCGGGGAGTTCGAGCCAGAAGGTTTCGCCAGCGGTCGGCAATTGGTCCAGGGCAGAGGCATACTGGCTGCCGGGAAAAGTCTCCCAGTCCCCTGCGGCCGGGCTACCGCCCGCATCGTCGAGGTCGCGCCGGGCTTCGAGGGTGTCGCCGCCTTGGCGCAGCAGGCTCCCCGCCGGATAGGCACTACCAGCGGTGAAGGTAGGTAGCGGCTGGTGTAGAAAGAGGGCCTGGTCCTCGTTGGCGGTGAGGTTGGAGAAATAAAAGATCGCCTTCGGCTGTCGCCGCAGCGGCAGGCTGGTGTAGTTGGCGAAAGCCGGGTCCAGGACTTCCAGGCCAAAGGTCAGCCGCTGCGGCTGGTTGACAGGCTGCCGCAGGCGAAATTCTGTGTCTGGGTCGCCCGGGCTCACTTCTTCCACCCGGGCGTAGAGTGTACCGCCCCGGGCATTTTCCTTAAACACCCACCCCAACCCCTGCAAGCGCCGCGTCGTGTCACCGATCGGCCGCAGCCGCAGCAGGCCCTCGCTGGCATAGCCCGCCAGCGACAGCTCCGCCGGGTCCGGCTGGCCCAGCAGGTAGTCGTGCCA
>CAZIVQ010000034.1:2267-8613 GCA_964542415.1 uncultured Bacteroidia bacterium
GCCGGGCCTTCGGCTTGCTGCTTATGGGCTTCGAGGGCTACGATGCGGGCTTGGTACAGCACAAAGGGCACCTGCTTGCCGCCGAGCGCGCCCCAGAGGTGGTTTAGCTGCTCGAAGGTGAGGGTATAGAGGTCAAGCACCACTCGTACTTCGCGGCTGAGGTTGCCGGGAGCAGGGGTGGTGAAAAAGGAGAATTCTTTTTTCCACTGAAAAAACTCTACCACCCGCGACAAGCGCTTCAGGGCGGTGTCGTATTGCTCCAGGTGGAGCACCGAAAAGAGGAGGTAGAGGTTGAGGTGGACCGGAGGGTTTTTGTAGACCGAGCGGCCATTTTCCTGCCGCACAAAGGGCTGGTTTTTGAGGGTATTTTCCTCCTGCAGGTTGACCAGGCTCATGACCACCCGCTCGTTGAGGTTGTCGCGGGTGCCGCCGAGTTCTTCGGCCATGCCGATGTTATCCAGCACCACAATCTCTTGGGTGGGGTTAACGGGCTGCTCTACTTCGAGGATGTAGGCTTGCAGCGCATGTTGGATGAGCTTCAGGGCATCGAAGATCATGGGGGCCAGAACAGGTGAGGGTCAGAAGGAAGGAAAACGATATTAGCCAATTCTTCTTCCCTTCTGTACCTGTATTGGATGAGTGGCGGCTGAGGTGGGTAAATGGGGAAATGAAATGGACGATTGCCAATACTTGGGAGCGAGCGCGCCCTTTGTTATCTTCGCAGCCCGAAGTGCCGCATGTGCCTTTCTTATGATTTACCTATCCGCCGAAAACATCGCCAAAGCCTACGCCGACAAGGAGCTCTTTACGGGGCTCAGTTTTGGCATCGACCAGGGTCAGAAGATTGCCCTGATCGGGATCAATGGCTCGGGCAAGTCGACCCTGCTCAAGATCGTGGCGGGCATCGAACTGCCCGACAGCGGCCGGATCACCGTGCGCAACGGCATCCGGGTGGCTTTTTTGCCCCAAGAGCCCGACCTGCCCCTCGAAGCCACGGTCTCGGAGGTGGTCTTTGCCTCCGACCTGCCTGCGGTCAAGCTGATCGACGAATACGAGCGGCTGAGTGCCCGGGTGGTAAATGAACCCGCGCTACAGGGCCGCCTCACCGAGCTGATGAGTGAGATCGAAGTGCAGGATGCCTGGGAATATGAGCGGCGCATCCACGAGATCCTCAGCAAGCTCGACGTAGATTTTCTCGAGCGCCGCATCGGGGCCCTCTCCGGGGGGCAGCGTAAGCGCGTAGCCCTGGCCCAGGCCCTCATTGGCGACCCTGACCTGCTGGTGATGGACGAGCCGACCAACCACCTCGACCTGGACAGCATCGAATGGCTGGAGAAATTTCTCTCTACTTCCAAGCAAAGCCTGCTGCTGGTCACCCACGACCGCTACTTTCTCGACAGCATCACCAACGAGATCTTCGAGCTGGAACAGGGCCAACTCTTTCGCTACCAGGGCAACTATGCCTATTTTTTGGAGAAAAAGGCCGAGCGCGAGCAGCAGCAAGCCTCCGAGACGGACAAGGCCCGCAGCCTGTTTCGCCGCGAGCTTGACTGGCTGCGTCGCTCGCCCAAGGCCCGCGGCACCAAGTCCAAATCCCGCATCGACTCGGCCCACGCCCTGGGCGAAAAGGCGCGCTACCAGGCCCCTGAGGCCCAGGTGCAGCTCGACGTGAAGGGCCGCCGCATCGGCGGCAAGACCCTGGAGATCAAAAACCTCCAGAAAGCCTACGGCGACCTCAAGATCGTCGATGGCTTTACCTACACCTTCGGTCGCCGCGACCGGGTGGGCATCGTCGGTCCCAACGGGGTGGGCAAGACCACCTTCCTGCGCATGATCACTGGCGAGGAGGCCCCTGACTCCGGTAAGCTGCGCACCGGCGAAACCATCGTCTACGGCCATTACCGACAGGACGGGCTGGCCTTCAAGGACAATGCCCGGATGATCGAGGTGGTGACCGAAGCGGCCGAAATGGTGGAGCTGAGCAAGAGCCAAACCGTGTCGGCTTCGCAGCTGCTGGAGCACTTTCTCTTTCCCCGCCACACCCACTACAACCGGGTCGAAACCCTGAGCGGGGGCGAAAAGCGCCGCCTCCACCTGCTGCGGGTGCTCATGACCAACCCCAATTTTCTCATTCTCGACGAGCCGACCAATGACCTGGACCTGGTGACCTTGCAGCGGCTGGAGGAGTTTCTCTATGCCTTCGATGGTTGCCTACTTGTGGTCACGCACGACCGCTATTTCATGGACCGGCTGGTGGAGCACCTCTTTGTGTTTGAGGGAGAAGGAAAAGTCAAAGACTTTCCGGGTAGCTATTCGCAGTACCGCGAGTGGCAGGAAGGGCAACAGACCGAAAAGGCAGAAGAAGCCCAAGCCGCCGCGCCGGACCCGGCCCCCAAAAAGGAAAAGCCCAGCCCACCCCGCGCCCGCAAGCTGAGCTACAACGAGCAGCGGGAATTCCAGCAGCTGGAGGAGGCGGTAGAAGCCCTCGAAAGCCGCAAAGCGGAGCTGACCGCCCTGGTCAACGGCAGCAGCAGCGATTACGAGCAGCTGAGCGAGTGGTCGCAGGAGCTGGAAAAGCTCCAGGGTGAGCTGGACCAAAAGTCGGATCGCTGGCTGGAGTTGGCCGCGATTATGGAGGGAGAATGAGCGGATGAGCGGGTTCTGGACGCATCAGGCGGGTTCGGCTGGTCCACAAACCTATGAGGAGGCGACCGCTAAAAAATGGCGTTCAGGCCCAGGCCCCACCAGTTGCCGCGCTGAATCGGCCCTACGCCAGCTTGGCTGAAGAACGCATTGCCCGCAAACCCCTCACAGCCTTCGCCAGGGTCACCGGCCTGCCAGGTATGGTGCAGCATCAGCTTCAGGTGCTTCTGGTTGAGGTACCAGTTGATGCCCAGGTCATAAGTCGACTCTGAGCCGGAATAGGCATTTACAGCCTCAGCATCGGCCTGCGCTTCCAGGGTCTGCCCGCCATGGAATTGCATGACCATGAAGGCCGGCTCCAGGAAATACTTGTCAGCCAGAATGAGGTTGTAGCCCGCCCGCAGGTGGCCGGTGTTGGTGCTGTAAGTAAATTCGCGCACCTCTTTGGTGCCAGGGAGCAGTCGGCTGCCCTGCCGCTGCATGAAGTTGAAGTCGCCGTCGAGGCTAAAGGGGCCATAATTGAGGAGAAAGTCCCCGCTCAGCGCCTGGCTGCGGTCAAACACGTCGGTCTGCCCTTGGATCGAGCCCCCAAAGCCGATGGAGAGGCCCTTGCGCTGGTTGTAATAATTGATGTCGTAGCCGATCTGGTAGGTCGTCTGCTCCGGGTCGCCGAGGTAAACCACTGCTCGACCTACCAGAAGCGGTGCGTATCGCCTGCCCGCCGAAGCGAACTGGGAACTGGTCCGGCGCACCGGATTGAAGAGCCCTACGTTGTAGTTCAGGCCGAAAAGGCCCTCGCTGAGGAGGGTCCCGCCGAGGTTTAACCCGGCGGCCCGGCCGGGAGCAGTGCCCACGAGGTGCTTTCGGATGTAGGTCTGCGACATCGACTTCTCAAACGAATTGACCGACCAGCCCGAAGTGATGCTCTCGCGGCTGAGCTGCGGCCGGAAGTAGCCCCCCACCAGGTTGAGGGCTTCGCTGTTTTTTAGAATTTTCCAGGTAAAGAAGGCATCCCAGATGCCAAAATCCGGGCTGCTGCCTGCCGAGCTGTTTTGGGGATTGTAGCCTCCGATGGTGCCCGCAAAGGCATCGCGACCGATGAGGTCGTAAAAGCCCACCACGGTAAACTTGAGCTGATCGTAGGGCTGGGCGCGAAAGCCCAGGCGCGCCCGCCGCAGCTGTATATTCAAGCGGTCGTCTACCGGCTCGTATACGCCTTTTTCAGCATTGAACACCTGCTGGCCCGTGGTGTAAGTCGACCAGAGCTGTACCATCATGAAGGGCTTGAGCTTGAAGTCTTCCTTTATCTTGGTAAAATAGTTCTGTCCGTTCAGCGAGCTGCTCAGCCCAAGCAGGCAGGTCATCCAGATCAGCCGGGATACATAATACTGCATGAGTAATCCAGGGAAAAAGGGGGGATGGGAGAAAAGGGGGCCAAAGGTGGAGGCCACATTCTGAAAAAAAAGAAAACCCAGCGGTCACCGCCAAGGCGATGACCTCCTGGAGCAGTTAGCGGCTGGGAGTAGGATTTTTGGACTTGGTGAATTCCACCAATTGCTTGTGTTGCTTCTCGTGGGGCGTAAAGCCAAAGCCATGGACATTTTGGGCGAAGAAATTCTCCGGAAATTCTTCCACCCCCGGAAAGCCCAACTTGATGTCTCGGCCGTCATAGGGGATATAATCGGTCTTCCAGAGGTAGTCCCAGATGGCGAGGGTCAGGCCAAAGTTAACCCCAGTCTGCCGCTCCTCGGGGAGGTCGTGGGCGTGGTGCCAGATGTGCATTTCCGGGCTGTTGAAGAGGTACTTCATGTAGCGGCCCATCACCAACGCCCCGAAGAGGGCGCTGCCGGTAGTGATGGCAGCCACCTGCCAGAAATCCAGGCTCAGGCGCGGGTCGGTACCCGAGATCAGCAGGGCCAGCAGGCCAAAGGTGATGCCGCCAGTGATGCGCTTGTCTACGCTGAAGTTGGCGTGGTTGTAATGGCCCCAGGCCAGGGTGAAAATGTGGATGAGGAAAAAATCGTGCAGCCCTACCCCCAGCAAAGCCAGTGGGATGTACTCGATGGAGCGGTAGACCACGTTCTCCATCCAGTGGTAGCGCAGGTGGGCCGCAAAGCCCATCTCAGCCACTGAGTGGTGTACCTTGTGAAACTCCCAGAGCTTGGGCGACTTGTGTAGCAGGCGGTGTATCCACCACTGGACAAAGTCCCGCACCAAAAAGCCCGTGAGCAAGATACCCCAGAGCGGCCAGTTGTTCATCGGGTTGTTGGCCTGGAGGTTCAGGCCTGTCAGGCCTTTGATGCCGTCGTTGAACAGGTTGACCACCACATCCGAAGCGGCATTGTAGATGATCAGGGAGAAGATGAAGAAATTGAAGAACATGTAAAAAAAGTCCAGCCAGAAATCCCGGCGGAATTTTTTTTGGCCTTCGCGCCAAGGGCGCACGATCTCCAGCAGGAAAAAGAAGGCCGAAACAGCAATCAGCATCCAGAAGTAGTTCTTCAGAAAGGGCTGCTGAAAAGAAATCTCTTTCCAGAGATAGTTGGCGTAGCCTTGGTAGGCATTGACAAAGATGTCCCAGTATTTTTGCATGAATATCGTCGATTGGTAAGTTGAAGCAAAATTAGCAAATGCGCTGCCTTTCTCTACTGCAAAGCAGGGGTACGGTCGAGCTGCGGATCAATTTCAAAGGGTAATTCGTCATGGTGACTCCACTCGATCCAGGATCCATCATAGTTCACTACCTTAGGGTAGCCCAGTAGTTGGGTGAGCACGAAAGCCGTATGGGCAGAGCGAACGCCGGTATGGCAGTAAGCAATGATATATTTGTCAGGTGTAACCCTTTTTGACTCGTAGAGTTTGCGCAAGGCCTCCACCGACTTGAATTTAAAGTCGTCGTCAAAGTTCACCGCATCGGCCCAGTCGATATGGACACTGCTGGGGATACGACCGGCTTTGGCGGCCCCATGCTTGAGCATCTGCCCGGTATGCTCCTCGCGGGTGCGGGTATCGAGCAAGACCACACTGGGATCGGTGATAGCAGCCAGCACTTCTTGCATTTCTACCGACTGCCCCTGCCAGTCTTCCTGGGTCGCAAACTGGTAGGTAGAAGAGGTGATCTTTGGCTCGTCGACAGACAGCTCCAGGTGCAAGTCTTCCCAGGCGTGCTTGCCCCCATTGAGCAAGGCCATCTGCTCATGGCCGTAGCGACGTAGCAGCCACATGAAGCGGGCCGCATCCACTTCCCCTTTGGTGTCATAGATGACCAGAAAGTCAGCGGGCCAGATCCCCAGGCGGCTCAGCAGCGCTTCCATCTGATCTCGGCGCGCCCGCATGCCTCCGTAGGGGTAGTCCTCCTCGTTGCCGTAGTCCGGCCGCCAGATGTTTAGCGCCCCAGGCAGGTGGCCTTGGGCATAGTCAGCCGCTTTGGATACTTCGACTAAGACCACATGTTCTTTTTCGGTCATCATCTTGTGCAGCTGATCAGCCTCTATCAGGTAAGTGCGGTCTATATAGCCAGCTTTTGCCAGTGCTTTTGTCGCTTTGGTAGCTGCTTGCGTCATTTTCTGCTCGCCACAGGCCAGCACGCCCAGCAGCAGCGGTAGGAGTAGTAGGGAGTTCTTCATGATACAGGTCTGTGAGGGTGAGTAGGAGGCTTGGCGGGGCAATCTCCCCATTCAATAAGATTAAAATATTCGAATTA
>CAZIVQ010000034.1:8713-11534 GCA_964542415.1 uncultured Bacteroidia bacterium
TCAGGTACTCGCTGATGTCCTGGGCTTTTTCATCTGAGAGGTCATACCACTCCTCGACCGGTACCGGTGCCCGGCGTCCCTTGGCCGCGGGCGCGTAATGCGTAGCGAGGTAGTCCAGAATCTTGTCCTCGTTAGGCCCCAGGTCCCAGAGCTTCTGGGTCTCCTGCATCCAGCGGATCATCTCCAGCCAGCCATCGCGGGTCGCCCGGTTTTGGGTCACGAGCTTAGCCGAATGGCAGGCCGTACAGGTAGCCTTGACGATCAGGTAATCGCCCTCGGCCACAAAGCCCGTGGCGACGTCAATGCCGTTTTCTACCCGTTCCTCGTCCACATCCACCTTAGCAGCGGCAATGGCTGCCGGTCCAGGCTTCGGTTGCATCAGCTCCGGATGGAGCATCATATACAAGGCACCAAAAGCCAGGATGCCGGTCATGGCCAGCAAGGCCAGGGCACTGATCAGGAAACCCAGGATCTTCGAATCTAAAGACGTTTGCTTTGGCGCGTCAGACATATCAGTTTTCAGTTTTCATTTCTTCAGGGAACAGGAAGCAAAGATCAGGTCTGTCAGTCTCCTCGTCCAAATGTCCAAATATCTCAACCTCTCAGAGATCAGGTCTGTCAGTCTCCCCGTCCAAATATCTAAATATCTCAACCTCTCAGTAAACAGGTGTCAATTCTTAAATCAAAAAATCAGCTGGTTTTGACGGCGATGCGGTGGCAGGCATTGTTGAGGTAGCCACGGGGGTTCCAGCCGGGGAGCACCATGGGTTGCATGCGGCCTTCGCTGTCGGTAGCCCGGGCCCAGACTTCGTAGTAGCCATCTTCGGGCAGGCTCACCTTGGCCTCCCAAAGTTGCCAGGCCAGGCGGTTTTTGGGTGGGTAGAGCTTGGCTGGCTGCCAGCTCGCGCCAAAGTCGATGGATACCTCCATCTTGCTCACCGACAGATCGCCGGCCCAGGCTTTGCCCCGCACGGTGAAGGGCTTGCCCACCGGCGTGACCGCCCCGGTTTTGGGGTAGGTAATGAGCGACTTTACCGGCATCGACTCGATGATGCACATGTCTTCATCGGCGACTTTGCTGCCTGGGGCCACCGGCTTGCAAGGCACCCGGTAAGATTGGCCCGTCATCTTGGGACCATCATGGACCTGATTGCGAACCACGATCTTGGTCAGCCATTTGCCTGAGGTCGAGGCGGGCCAGCCGCCAAACATCAGGCGCAGCGGGTAGCCGTTCATGGACGGGATGTCCGCCCCGTTCATGGCCCAGGCAATGAGCGACTCGTCTTCCATGGCCTTGGCCATTGGCACGCCGCGCGAGATCACCACCTTGTCAGGGTTGCCGCTCAGGTGGAGGTCGGCCCCATAATAGCCGATGTAGACGGCATCAGGTTTTACACCCACGTCGTTGAGCACGTCTTTGAGGCGTACCCCCGTCCATTCGGAGCAGCCCACCGCCCCGGTAGACCATTGGTTCCCTTTGGCCGGGGGGTTGAACTCAGCGCGGCCATTGCCGCCGCATTCCAGCACCAGCTGATAGGTGTGATGCTTAAACTTCTGCTTGAGTTCGGCCAGGGTATAAGTCTTAGTGGTCATGGCCGACTCGCCTTCGATGGTCAGGGTCCAGTTGGCCACGTCTACGTTTTCGGGCGGAATGCCATTGTTGCGGACAAAGAGCTTGTCGGCCGGGGTGATGGGGTCATCCAGCAAGTGAGGCGGGGTTTCTACGTTCCAGGGCTTGTCGTTGAGGATGGTCAGGCCCGGGTGCTTGCCCTTGAGGGGGAAATCGACCTCGGCCAAGCCAACCGGAATCAGGCCGGCCGGCATGTGGTCAGCAAAGACGACCTGGGCCCCCAATACGGCCCCCATAGCCGCAAGGGCGCCTTTGCGCAAGAAGCCACGGCGGGTAAGCGGGTTGCTTTCACGGCCCCACACTTTGCGGTCCGCTTCGATAGGGTCTTGGGCGTAGAGCTCATGCAGCCCTACGGCTTTTTTCTCAGGATGCGGGTTAGATGACATGTTGCGAGTCGAAAGTTTGGTAGCAGCAAGCGCCTGCCTGAACAGCCTACTTCTTAGGCACCAAAGCGGCGACGAGGGGGGCTAGCTGGGCAGGAAAATACAACCTACCGTCAACAAAATCTGCTTCGAGCGCTTTCTCCTTTACACTTTGCCTTATACAAAGGACACATGAGCAGAGAGAAAAGCCAATGTCGAGCAATTTTATAAAAATATTGTAATATTATTAATACTTCAAATCAAACCCTAAAAAAGGTCAGGAGAAAGGGGATAATTGCTCCGGCCTATTTGCAGCTAACCCCAATGCTTTGGCGCATGCTCCTTGCTGCCGTGCTATTCGCTTTGCACCAAACCTTTTGCTCGGAGCTTCGTTAGGATAGCAAATCTAAGAATATTATAATTTTTTAATAAATTTTTTTCCCTTATCTTTGTCCCATGATCGTTACCACCCTCTCCCGCGACCCAGCTAAGGTAAACCGCATTTCCCGCTTGCTCAAAGCTCTGAGCAATCCCGGGCGCTTAGCCATTGTAGACCTGCTGCTGGAAAAGCACCAATTGTCAGTCAATGAGATTGCCGAGCAGACCCAGCTCAGCCAGTCGCACGCTTCGCAGCACCTCAAGCAGCTGGAAGAAATTGGCTTGCTCATTTCCGAGCGCGACGGCAAGCATATGTACTACCGCATTCACAACCAGGCCATTTCTCAATTGCTGGCTTGTATCAACAAATGCGCAGATTGCTAGTGCTTGTGGAGCAAAGTAATTATCCAATTTAAACGTAGTCATTTTTTCGTGGGACAAGTCTGGGACC
>CAZIVQ010000035.1:0-11343 GCA_964542415.1 uncultured Bacteroidia bacterium
GGCCCAAGCCCCGCAATTTGACCCTCAAGAGTTGCTCGGCGTGATGCCTGCCGACCGGGGTAAGCCCTTCGACATGCATGAGCTGCTGCTGCGCATCGTGGACGCCGATAGCCTGGACGAATACAAAGTCGGCTACGGGCAGTCGATCATCACCACCTACGCCCGCATCGACGGCTGGGCCGTGGGCATTGTGGCCAACCAGCGGGAGGTGCTGCGCTCGGCCAAGGGCGAGATGCAGTTTGGCGGGGTGATCTACTCCGATTCGGCCGACAAGGCAGCCCGCTTCATCATGAACTGCAACCAAAAGCGGATTCCGCTGGTGTTTTTGCAGGATGTGACCGGCTTCATGGTGGGCTCGCGCTCCGAGCAGGGCGGCATCATCAAGGACGGGGCCAAGATGGTCAATGCCGTGGCCAATTCGACCGTGCCCAAATTTACCTTCATCCTCGGCAACAGCTACGGCGCAGGCAACTACGCCATGTGCGGCAAGGCCTACGACCCCCGGCTGATCTTCGCCTGGCCCTCGGCCCGCATCGCGGTGATGGGCGGCGCCCAAGCCGCTAAAACCCTGCTCCAAATTCAGGTTTCGTCGCTGAAGAAGCAGGGCAAAGTTATCGATCCGGAGAAGGAAAAAGCCTTGCTCAGCGAGATCACCGAGCGCTATGAGCGGCAGACTTCGCCTTACTACGCCGCTTCTCGCCTCTGGGTAGACGGCATCATCGATCCGCGGGAGACACGGCAGATCATCTCTACCGGCATCGAACTGGCCAACGGCAACCCGGAAGTGAAGAAATTCAACCCTGGCGTATTGCAGACGTGAGAGAGAAAGGGCTCAAATAATTCGAGCGCAATCGGAAACGAAAGTCCCGGTTGCGCTTGATCTGGGCTGGAGCAGTCCGTAGGGTCTAATACGACTTATTCTAACGTGAGTTTGGAGCTTTTATCACTGATTATCAATTGATTAAAATTCGAGCCCGCCCTATAGGCGGCAGCGAGAAATCTTGCCTTTCCTGTCAGCCATATCGCCTAATATTTCTCCCTTGTATCATTGTAATACCCCAAAAAAGCTAGCAAGTTTAGCGAGGAGAGGATGCGTTTATCTCCCTGATCCTTGAGACCGTACCACAGTTTATCCCCTCCGCTAGACTGTGGTCGAAATCTCTTAAAAGCCGGGAAACTCCGAACTCACGTTGGTTTAGGTAAGCGGATCAGCTAAACCCCAATTTCCAATAAGCCGGGAATAGCCTCTGTATCTGGCACCTCACTACGACTACGCCAAAACCGCTTTTTGACCTTCCCCTGGCTTTTTCTCCTCCCAGCGGCAAAAGAAGGCAGCTTTTCATCGCTCCAGCTTCCCTGCGCCCATTCTCCCAACTTTGCTTATTTTTGCTGCATGAAACGCCTGCAAGCCAACCTGCAACTGCTGATCGTGATCGGCATCATTGTGGTCCTCAACTTCTTCTCCTACCGCTACTTCCGTCGCCTCGACCTCACCGCCGAGAAGCGCTATTCGCTGGCCGATGTGACCGAGGAGACCCTCGAAGACCTGCAATATCCGCTCTACGCCACGGTCTACCTCGAAGGCAATTTCCCGCCCAACATCCGGGAGTTTCAGGAGGCGCTGCGCACCACCCTGATCGAGATGCAGCAGTATGCCGGGGCCGATTTTAACTTCGAATACGTCGATCCCGGCGACAACCGCGAGCTGATGCAGGAATTTGCCGAGCAGGGCTATGCCCCCGTGCCGGTCAAGGTGCAGCTCTCTACCACCGAGACCAAGGAGCAGTTTATGTGGCCGCTCGTGGCCCTGCGCTACCGCGAGCGCGAGCAGTATGTGGACCTGCTTAAGGGTGCCAGCATGATCACCCCCCAAGGCCCCAACGTCAACTTTGCCAAGGCCGAAGGCGACCTCGAATACAAGCTCACCTCCGCCCTGATGAACCTCTCCCGCGAGCGGCAGGGCATCATCGGCTTGCTCCGCGGCCACGGCGAACTGGTCAACACCGAGATCGGCGAACTCGGCCTCGAGCTTTCTAACCGCTACCAGCTCGTCGATTTCAACCAAGCAACCACCTATGCCGGGACCGGGGTGAGCCCCGACATCCAGGTGCTGCTCGTGCTGCAACCTACCGAGCCCTTCTCCGAACGCGACAAATACGAACTCGACCAGTACCTGATGCGCGGCGGGCGCATTGTCTTCATCATGGACCAGCAGCAGGTCGACCTCAACATGTACCGCAAGCAGTCGACCCTCACCAGCCTCTACGACCTCAACCTCGACGACCTCTTTCTCAAATATGGCGCAAAACTCAACTACGACCTGGTGCAAGACCTCAACGCCGAGTCGACCGAGCTGTTTTTGGAGAGCGGGGGAGAAGGGACCTTCGTGCAGAAAAAATGGCTCTTTTTCCCCATGGTGCTCGACTTTCCCAACCACCCGGTCACGCGCAACGTGGACGCGGTGCTGCTACGCTACGCATCTTCGGTCGACACCTTTTCTATGCAAAACGTGGAGAAAACGGTCTTTCTCTCCTCTTCGCAGGCCAGCCGCACGATACAGGGGCGGCAGTTCATCGACCTGAACCAGTACCTGCAAAGTCCCCCGCCCCCGGCCCTCTTCAACCGCGGCAACCGCATCATGGGGGTGCTGATGGAGGGGCTTTTTCCCTCGCTTTTCGTGGGCCGCGACGCGCCTACCGACTCACTCGCGCCTGAGCCCCCCACTGCCAAATTCGGTCCCCGCAACAACCCCTCGGCCCCCGGTGCGGTGGCGATCATTTCCGATGGGGAGTTTGTGCAGGGAAAAATGTTTTATGACGAGCGGCAGTACATGCCTTACGACAACAAAGCTCTGGTCATGAACCTGATCGACTACCTGGCCGGGGATGAATCCTTAACCGAGATCCGCTCGAAGGAGGTGGTCATCCGCCGCCTGAGCCGGGAAAAGGTGGCCAAATCCGAGACCTGGCTGCGCGTGCTCAACCTGGGCGCGCCCCTGCTGCTTTTGGCCCTCTTTGGGCTGAGTCGCTATGCCCTGCGCCGCCGCCAGCATGCGCGACTAAAGCAGTGACCAATTGGAATAATTCTTGGTGAGAAGAGCGGAGGATGACCGCAAAGCCCTGGCACGGCCGGATTTTCGGACTGCGGTGCTGGATGGTGGCGGCCTCCCAAAGCGGATCTTCGATGATCCGGCCGCGAACATCCCTCCGCTCCCTTTTGAAGAGAGCCGCACCGAAAACGGCTGGTAGCCCTTCATCCCTTCTCGCCATGAAAAACCCCTTCCATCTGCTCCTGCTATTCAGCCTGATGGCCTGCTTCGATCCCGAGCCGACCCCGGAGCCGCCGCCACCAGAGCCGGAGCCGTTTTATCGCTTTTCGGGGCTGACCTTTCGTGATGAGTTGGGAGCACCGGTGGGTACCCCCGACACCACGGATTGGACCTTGACCGATGGCTGGGAGGAGTGGGAGGCGGAGTTGTTTGAGGAAAATTTTTCCCTCGGCTGCCCCGTACCCGCCGACCTGCGCCTCGACGCCTTCCCCAATCCGGTGGCCGGACCGATGATGCTTTTCATAACCAAAACCGACAGCGTGCCCACCCGCCTGGCCTTGCGGCTGGTAGACGAGCGGCTGAATGTGCGCCTGGACGTGGACTCCTCCTTTGCCGATGAGGTCACGCTGAACCTCGACATATTGGAACCCGACACCTTCCGGCTCTACTACAAATTTATCCGCGGCGGCTGTGAATGGCGGGGGCATGGGGATATTTTGAAGGAATAAAGGGAGGAGCAGGAAATTTCGGTTTTTTTCAAAAAGCCGTAAATTCCCCAAAATCACCCTACTACTTCTATCCCTATGAGTCCTTTTGTTGCAGAAATCATTGGCACCCTGCTGCTCATCCTGCTGGGCAATGGCGTGGTCGCCAATGTCGTCCTTCGCGATACCAAAGGCCACGGCGGTGGCTGGATCGTCATCACCTTTGGCTGGGCCATGGGGGTCTTCGTGGGCGTGTTCGTGGTGCAAGCCTTCAGCGGTGCCCATATCAACCCGGCGGTGACCCTTGGCTTGGCCCTGAGCGGCCGCTTTCCCTGGGAGGAAGTGCCGCTCTACATCCTGGCCCAATTCATCGGCGCGGCCCTCGGCACCACCCTGGTGTGGCTCACCCACTACCCCCACTATGAGGCCACCGAAGACGGCGACGCCATGCTGGCGACCTTCTGCACGGCCCCGGCCATTCGCGCCCCTTTTTTCAACCTCATGGCCGAAATCGTAGGCACCTTCGTGCTGGTCTTCGCGGTGCTCTATGCCACCGGACCGGAGTTCATCGCCGAGAGCGTGCCCGACGCCCGGCTAGGCCTGGGTTCGCTAGGGGCCTTGCCGGTCGCCCTGCTGGTCTTAGGCATTGGCCTGAGCCTGGGCGGCACCACCGGCTACGCCATCAACCCGGCCCGGGACCTCGGCCCGCGCATCATGCATGCCCTGCTGCCCATCAGCCACAAACGCGACAGCGACTGGAGCTACGCCTGGGTGCCGATCGCGGGCCCTATCGCAGGGGCGGGATTGGCAGCCTTGCTATTCCTTTGGTTTACCTAAAAACCAGCTGTTCCCCAGGCCCGTATGTGAGAAGAAATTTCCTCCTGCCATGCGCCCTTTCCTCGCCGCCCTGATTCCCCTCTTCTTTATGTCCTTCTCCGCCCTTTCCCAAGCCACCGAAGCCGAGTTTCAAGCCATGCTTCAACAGCTCTACCAGCATTCGGTGCCGGTGATGGAGGCGGAGGCAGTGGATTCGCTGGCGGGGTACCAATTGCTGGATGCCCGGGCCGAGGAAGAATTTGCCGTGTCCCATCTCCCCGGCGCTCGCCGGGTCGGCTACCAGGATTTTTCTCTTGAAAAAGTGACAAGCCTGGACAAAAACCAACCCGTGCTGGTCTACTGCACTGTCGGCTACCGCAGCGAACGCATCGGCGACCGGCTGCGGGAGCTGGGCTTTAACCAGGTCTACAACCTCTACGGCGGCATCTTTGGCTGGGTCCATGCCGGCAAGACCGTAACCGGCCCCGATGGGCAGCCCACCGAGCGCGTCCATACCTACAACGAGGACTGGAGCCAATGGCTGCGGCAGGGAGCTAAGGTGTGGGGAGAATAATTCTCCCCTGCTGACCTTCTCACTCAAACGCCGCCAGCCTTGCCTCAAAGGCTGGCCCCGGTGGAATGGGCAGCAATTGCCCCTCCCGTGCCACCAAGCGGGCTTCTTCGGTTCGCCCTTGGGCCCGCAGCCCTTTCAGCAGGGCAAAGCGGGCAGGCAAATGGTAAGGATTGGCGCGCAGGGCGAGGGCAAAGGTTTCGGTTGCCGCGACGGTATCGCCCTCCGCCAAGGCCATGCGCCCGCGGGCGAAATAGTGGTCGGCTTTGGCTTCAGGGTAAATAGGGGTACGCACTTCCAGGAGGGCCTGCTTGGCCGCCCGGATATTTCCTAGATCTAACCATAACTGAGCCCAGGCATAAGGGTCGCCTTGCATCGGCAGGATTTCTTCCAAAACCGGACTGAGCAGGTCTAAGGCCGCGGCGGTATCCCCCTGCGCCAGCTGGGCTACGGCCATGTCCCGCAAGAATTCGGGGTTGGGGGTGCCAGCGGCCTCAAGCAGTAGTTCCACCTCGGCCAGCACTTCAAAGGCCCGCTCGGGCTGCCCGATGGCCAGCAATACTTGGGCAAACTGCTGGCGGAGCCCATAATCCTGGGGCTTACGGGCAATGAGGGCTTCGAATACCGCCAGGGCCTCGTCGCCATAGCCCAGCCGACCCTTGAGCGTAGCGGCAAAGGCCGCTGCCTCATCCCGCCGGTCGCGCAGGTAGGTAGAAACCGTGGCCGCTTGGGTGGCATAATGTTCTGCCGCCGCGATCGCCCCCTCCCACAACCCGAGCCGCTGATAAGCCTGCCGGGCAAATTCATTGATTTGCCCCTCTACTTCCCAGTCTTCTTCGATCGCCTCCGCCCGCTCCACCGCTTGTCTGATGCGTTCGGTTACTTCGCCGGGGTACCCTTTCCCCGCCTCCAGCTGGGCCCAGGCCAGGCGCGCCTGGGCCAAAGGCACCCTCCCATTGCCGGGGGCAAGCGGTGCGGCAGCCTTCAGGATGCTTTCTGCCTGGGTAAACTGCCGCTGCCCGATCGCCAGCTCCGCCCGGGCCAATTCTGCCGGCAAATAGAGCGAGTCCCAGGTAGCGGCTGTGTCCAGCAGGCTGGCGGCCAGCGAGAAGCTTCGCTCCGCCAGGGCTTGCTCCGCCAAGCTCACGTAGACCTGCGCCCAATTGCTGGCCATGGCCAGGCTGTCTCCCTGCATAAACCGCCGGTGCTTGCTTACCAGGCTGTCGATAAACGCAAACAAGCCCGGGTCTTTGGTTTCCAGGTCGTGGCGGGTCGTCACCGACTTGTGGTTGAGCGGATGGACCTTGACCGGCATGAAATAGGCCGGAATGGCCTGGGCCAGGTACTCGAATTCGTTGTTGGCGGCATAATAATCGAGGATGCGGTCCTCGGCCATGGCCTGGTAGTACAGGGCCCGAACCCGGCGCATTTCGGTGTGGGTGAAAATTTGCCCATGAAAAAGGTGGACGTATTCGTGGAGCAGCACATTGCGCTCCAGGTGCGCGCCCCGTTCGACGTATTCGATCCCGGCCGCGCCGCTGCCTACCCCCCGAATGTCCATCCACTGCCGGTTATCGAAGGTGGTGGCCCGCCGGAAATAGGGGTTGTTCATGGCGATGGCAAGGTCGACATGCAGGGGAGGGATGACAAATGTTCTTCCCAGGCGGACCAGCATCGGAAAATAAGCCCGGCAGGTGTAGAGTTGGCTCCAGATCATTTTCTCGACCCGATCACCGGGATAGCGCCGGGCATCGGGGAAGACCTTATATAGGCCGGGAAGGTCGGTGATTTCTGCCTGATCGATCACCTTTTCCAAAGAATCATAGGCCGCCAGGAAGGCAAACTTTCGCTGCTTGATCACCGCGGCCAAGCCGTTGTGGGCCGGGCCATAATTTGACTTGCGTTCCAGAATTTCCAGAAAAATCCCCTGGGCCGAGTCGAGCCGGGCTTGGCGCGGGAGCTGATAGGCCATGTAGTAGGCCGAACCTTCTGCCATCAGCGGAAGCACCGAAGCAAAGTGCCGTTCTTCGATCTCTTGGCCAAGGGCCAGGGCGGGTTCCAGCGCATTGGCTTGGATGAGGCTATCGAACTCGCGCAGTTCTTGGCGAATTTCTGCCTCATCTGGATCGACATAGTCGGCGAAGGTGAGCTGGGTATGGCCATTGCCCCAATGCCAGTGGGTCTGGTAATGCAAGGGGTTGAGGGCCAGGGCCAGTTCCCATTGGGCGGCCATGGCCGGCAGTTGGGTCGCATCGACCCGCCGCCAGATGGCATAGCCGTAGCTGAAGCGGGCCTCGGCGCAGAAAGGGTCGAGGCGCAGGCACTGTTGCAGCGCCGCTTCGGCGGCGGGCAGGTCGCGCTGCCAGAAGTGGGCTTCCGCTTCCAGGCGGTACGCTTCGCTGACATCAGGGTGGGCTGCTTGCACCGCCCGGGCCACCGAGCGGGCTTTTTCGTACTGCTTTCGTAGCAGCCATACCTGGCCCAGGAGACAATGGGCGGCGGGGTCTTCTTTTTCCAGCAAAGGTTCCAACACCTGGCTGGCTTGGGGCAATTGCCAGGCTTCCAGGTAGAGGCGCGCCCGCAGCAGCCGTCCCTGCCGGGAGGAGGGATTATGGGCCAGCAGGCGCAGGGTCCAGGCTTCGGCTGCCTCATATTCATGGCGTAGCCAGGCCAGGCGTGCCCGGCAGGCCCAGAGGGCGGTGTCTGGCTCCGGCATTGCCTGGAGGACCACCGCGGCATGCTCCCAAAGCCCCAGGTCCAGCATCCGCTCCACCCTTTGGCTCACCGGCAAGCCAATGTCCTTCAATACCGCCGCCCGGGCGCTGTCCAGCTTGGCCCAGGCACCGGCCGTATCCTCCGGCGAAAGCGGCTGCCCGCCCGCCACCCCAAAGCTGAGGCTGAGCCACAGCGCCATGAGCCAGGTTTTTATCTGCATAAGTGCAAAGTACGGCAATTTACCTTGTCCTGAAAATCCTGAATTCTCCCTCTTACAGGCTATGGCAGGGAGATGGTCCCGGCCAGAAAGGTCACTGCCTGCCCTTCGAGGATAACTCGCTCGCCTTGCCATTCGCAGCCCAATTCTCCACCCCGGGCGGAAACCTGCCGGGCGCGTAGCTGCTGCTTCCCCAATTTCTGCGCCCAAAAAGGCGTCAGGCTGCTGTGGGCCGAGCCCGTAACCGGGTCCTCCGGCACCCCCGCTCCGGGGGCAAAAAAGCGCGAGACAAAGTCGACCGATTCCCCCGGCGCGGTCACGATCACCCCCAGGCTATCTACCTCACGAAGCCGCTCAAAATTTGGCTGTAGGGCGAGGATGTCTGCCTCGCGTTCGTATTCCACGAGGTAGTCGCGGGTCTTGAAAATGGCGCAGGGATGCCCCCCCAGCCCGGCGAGCAGGGCTTCGGGCGGGCTAACCTCCTGCGGCTCCCAAGCCGGTAGGTCCATGAGGTAGCTGTCCCCCGCTCGCTGCACCCGCAGCGGGCCCGAGCGGGTGTGAAACACCACTTCCGGCTTTTCATGTCCCAGCTCGGTGTAGAGGATGTGGGCCGTAGCCAGGGTGGCATGTCCGCAGAGGTCCACTTCTTGGGCGGGGGTAAACCAGCGCAAGGCGAAGCCGTCCTTTTCTGGCAAGAAAAAAGCCGTCTCAGAAAGCTGGTTTTCGGCTGCAACCTGCTGCATCAACGCATCAGGAAGCCAGGCTTGGAGAGGAACGACCGCGGCCGGGTTGCCCTGGAAAGGCTGCCGGGCAAAGGCGTCGACTTGAAAAAGGGGAAGGTTCATTGGGCAAAGATAAGAGCCAATTGCTTCCGGTTCCAATTTCCTACTCTCCTCCTCACAAGCCCGGAATCGCGTCCAGCAGTGAGTAGAGGGTCAAGCCAGTGGCCAGCAAGGCCAGTATCAGCCCGGCTGCGGCAAAGCGAGGCCCGGGTCGGTCCCAGGCCAGGGGCGCGCTGCCGCCAGCAGGCATAGGCATGGACCGGTGGAGGCGTAGCGGCTGGCTCACGGCGGGGAGGTTTTCGTCGAGATAGAAAAAACCGGTCGGCAATTTTTCTGGCGTAAGGCGGGGCTTTTTGCCTGCCCAGCCCCAGTAGTCGTCGGCTAGTTCGTAGGAAACAGGAAGGGGCCGGGGGGGCAAGCTTCCTTGCCAGGCTCGGGTAGCTGCATAGAGGCTCCGGCCGTGCTGGAGGGGGTAATACCAGCTTTCCAGGTCAGCCATAGGCGTATCGAAGGGCAGGACCAGAACGGCCAAATCGGCCTTTAACAAGGCTTCGAGCAAATCGGGGGTGGCGCAGCCTTGCAGCACGACCCCTTGCAAGTTTGGAAATTGCGGCAACCAATCTGCCAGGCCTGCCGGACTTAGCTCTCCAGGACGCCCCAGCAAGTGGAGCAGCCGCACCTGTTTTTGGGAGTTGAGGGTAGGAGAAGGCAGCAGACAGGTATGCAGGCCGGAGCCATGCACCCGCCGGGCTAACCGCTCACAAACAGAACGACAGTTATGAGCAAGAGGCAAAAAAACGACAAGAGGCGTGAGTTGAGTCATGGCAGTTTGCTTGTACCTGAGGCGAATAAATGGGTTGCTACTTTAGACGAAAAGTAAGCCAGTCTTACATCTGGAGCTTGTAAATTGGACCGAAAATTGAACTGCGTATAAAAAGTTTTTATCTTGGATAATCCATGGGTGAATCATAAATTGCAAATCTTCCTTGTTCCTTCTTCTTGTTTGGTACTGGAGAGAAAAAACTGCCGTTGCCAGGCTCGGAAAATCCTTCTATTTATCTCTAAACCTAACAGCCCCTTTCGGTTTTTACTGTCTCAAAGGTTGCTTGGCACCAAGCTTGGATAGGCATTGTTTCATGTTCGTAGTTTTTGGAAAAATCATTCTTTCCCTATTCTGTATGGGAATTGAAATGATCACTGGATACAAAAGTTAATTATCATATTTTTTATGATCGCTTTCGCTGCTTCGAAAAGCCCATTATGGGCATCATTTTTGGCTGTTAAATTCGTTTCGGTCCCTCTTTTTAAGTGGACCTTGCTAGGTATACTGTGGCTTAGCATGGCGCATGGGCCTACCAGCCTTCAAGCCCAATGCGGCGGCGGGGGAGGGCCTTTTCAGGTCCTTCATTACACCGAAACCAGCGGCTACGACCACGGCACCCGTACTCAATCCCTGGCCATGTTCCAGGCCATCGGGGCGGCCAATAACTTTACCGTCACCAATGACAATGATGGGTCTGAGTTTAACTCTTTGGCCAACTTGCAGCAGTACGCCGTGATCATTTTCTCTAATACCTCAGGCGCTGGCCTACTAAATGGGACGCAACAAGCAAACCTGCAAAATTACATTGCAGGCGGGGGTAGCTACATCGGTATCCATGCGGGCTCCGACACCTATCGGCACAGCACCGCTAACGGCAATTGGACAGGGCAATGGGACTATTATGCGGAAGAACTTGCGGGATGTAGCGTACAGGAAAGCCCGAACCACACTTCGCAAAACCACAACAACACCATGGACCACATGGTACCGGGGCACCCCGTGCTCTCAGGTATTCCCAGCCCTTGGAACAAAACCGAAGAGTATTACTACTGGCAAAACGGCTACCTAAATTCCCTTTGGACCGAGCTGCTCCGCGTCAGGCAAACCGGCGGGAATTCCTACGATGCGCCCCGCATGATGGCCCAATGCCGCGACCTGCCCGGCGGCGGCCGTTCTTTTTACACCGCCCTGGGTCACGCCCGCAGCAACTACACCAGTGACGCCAACTTCCAGCAGCTGCTGGAAAATGGCGTGCTCTGGGCCGCTGCCCCCAACCTTCCCTCCGGCGGAAGCAACCTGAGCGCCACCGCCACCATCACTGACGAATCTTGCCAGGGAAATGATGGGGCCATTGATGTGACCGTGACGGGCGGAACGCCCCCTTACGATTATTCCTGGAACAGCGGCAGCACAAATGAGGACTTGGCCGGGATCAGCAACGGCGATTACACCCTTACGGTCACCGACGCCAACAATTGCACCGAGACCTTTGACTATACCGTGGTCGGGGGGACCAGCAACCTGAGCGCCAACATCACCGAAACCGCCCCCATCGACTGCAACGGAGCCAACACCGGCGAATTGACCGCGAGCACTACCGGCGTCAGCGGGGCAGTGAGTTTTCTTTGGAGCAATGGCGCGACTGGCGCGACGATTTCCGGTCTGG
>CAZIVQ010000036.1:0-11341 GCA_964542415.1 uncultured Bacteroidia bacterium
GACCACCGAGATCTACACTCTTTCCCTACACGACGCTCTTCCGATCTCTGGCAGGCGACCGATAATTTCTGGGATCAGCCCGAAGGAACGAAGATCCATCGGTTGGATAAATCGATAGAGGTTTTCGCCCTCTTGGGTGCGGGTACCCCCGGCGGTGCCGTAACCGATGGTTTTGACGGCGATGCGGTTGGAGATGATCCGGTCGATGCCTTCGAAGGCCCCGCCGCAAATGAAGAGAATGTTGGTGGTGTCGATCTGCACGAGCGACTGCTCCGGGTGCTTGCGTCCACCTTTGGGCGGCACGCTGGCCACAGAACCTTCGAGCAACTTGAGCAGCGCCTGCTGTACCCCTTCCCCGCTCACATCGCGGGTAATAGAGGGGTTGTCAGACTTGCGGGAGATTTTGTCGAGCTCGTCGATGTAGACGATGCCTTTTTGGGCGGCTTCGACGTCGTAGTCGGCTTCCTGTAACAGGCGCACCAGCACGCTTTCCACATCTTCTCCTACATAACCGGCCTCGGTGAGTACCGTGGCATCGGCAATGCAAAAGGGCACGTTGAGCATCCTGGCGATGGTGCGCGCCATCAGGGTTTTGCCGGTACCAGTTGGTCCCACGAGCAGGACGTTGCTCTTTTCGAGTTCGACATCGTCGTCGTCCCTTTCAGCATTGAGGATACGCTTGTAGTGGTTGTATACCGCCACAGAAAGCACCTTCTTGGCTGATTCTTGCCCGATGACATACTGGTCCATGTGCTCGCGGATTTCGCGCGGGCGCGGGACACGAGTGATGCGGGTGACGGGTTTTTCTTTGAATTCTTCCTCGATGATGGTGTTGGCGTGGGCGACACAATTTTCACAAATATGCGCCCCACCGTACCCAGCGAGCAGGATTTGGACCTCTCGCTTGGACCGTCCGCAGAAAGAACAGCTTTCGTTTCGCATGAGAATTCGCTTCGGCTTGATGAAATGCGCCACACCCAGAAAGGTGTGGCGCTATGTGGGTTAGTTTCAGTTCAGCAATCAGGTCTTGGGGGCTCCGGTCAGCACTTCGTCGACCAAGCCATAATCTACAGCCTCTTGAGAATCAAACCAATGGTCCCGATCAGAATCTTTCCAGACCTGCTCGTAATCTTGACCAGAATGCAGGGCAATGATCTCATACAGCTCTTTCTTCATCAGCTGGATCTGCTGGTGTACGATCTCGATGTCCGAAGCCTGGCCTTGCGCCCCGCCCATCGGCTGATGAATCATCACCCGGGAGTGCTTCAGCACCGAACGCTTGCCAGCCGTACCAGCAGTCAGCAACACCGCGCCCATCGAAGCCGCCATGCCCGTGCAAATGGTCGCCACATCCGGGGTAATGATCTGCATGGTGTCATAGATGCCTAGCCCCGCATAGACCGATCCTCCGGGGGAGTTGATGTAGATGCTCACGTCCTTGCTCGCGTCTACCGATTGGAGAAACAGGAGCTGAGCCGAAATGATGTTCGCGACCTGGTCATTGATCCCCATGCCCATAAAGATGATGCGGTCCATCATCAGGCGGGAAAAAACGTCCATCGCTACCACGTTGAGCTGCCGCTCCTCGATGATGTTGGGGGTCAGTCCATACACGTTGGGCACGGAAGCATACAACTGCTGATTCGTTGCACTGATGTAATCGTGCGTGGTGAGGCTGTTGAGCCCCAGGTGCATGCTTGCGTATTTTTGAAATTCGTTGGGATTCATGTTTGATGAATTCGAGATAAGATAAGCTTTAAAATTACGGAAATATCAGGGAAAGAAAAACCTCAGGCGTCTCAATTGGTACCAAAATGCGCGAAAAAGGCCTTGATTCTTCCCAGCCACCCTCATGGGCTGGTTCTTCCTGTTTCCGTTTGTCTACTGGGGTTAACACGCGGGAAGGAAAAAAGTGACAAGCTTTTTGAAAAAAATCCCTGTTGCGGCTCATTCTTTCAACAATTTCCCCTGCTGCTTCAAGCCCTGCTGCTCGATTTGGTAGAAGTAGAGCCCCCGGGGCCAATCGGGTACTGGCAAGGTGGTTTCCAACTGGTCACGGTAGGTCCAGCTGCGCGTGAGCAGCAGTTTACCTTCAAGGTCGAAGATGCCCAACCGCAGGCTGTTCGGGCCGGGGGCCGCGGCTTGTAGCTTCAACTGCTCGCCAAAAGGATTGGGACCGAGGCTCAGCTGCACCACCGGCTCGAAGGTGAGGGCGACGGCGGGCGAGAAAGTAAACCGCCCGTCAAAATCGACCTGACGCAACCGGTACACATTCCGCCCGGAAAAAGGGGCCGCATCAAAAAACCCATAGGTGGCTGGGGTAGCAGAATTGCCCTGCCCCGCTTGGCTGCCGATGCGCACGAAGCTCACCCCATCCAGGCTGCGCTCCACCTCAAAGCGGTCGTTGTTGGTCTCAGTCAAGGTGCGCCAGTCGAGTTGCACCCCCAGGCCCAGGGCTTGGGCGGTGAGTTCCAGGCCCGTCACTGGCAGGCTGGCATCGGGTGGGTCTCCTCCCCCAAAGCCCGAAAAGCCGCCGTCGAAGACCGCACTGAAAGCATAGTCGCTACCCAGCGGCGTGAAGCTCGTCGCCGGATTCACCTCCGCATCGGGGTTGGCGGGGCTCAAGCTGCTGATCGGCCCGGGACTTTTGACTAGCTTGAAGTCGGCATCGGTATGGGAAGGGTCAGAATTGCTCACCCAGCCGGTAAACTCGCCATTAGTGTAGTACAGGGTGATGCGGTACGCATCGGCCGGGTCGGGGCTGTTGTTCGTCGGGGTGACCAGGAGGGTCTTTTCGGCCAGGTAGTCCTCGACATCGGTGCTCCAGGCCTGCGTAGCCCCGTTGCCCGCCCGGTCGACAGTGACCGAGGTGCAGCCGTAGTCGTAGTCCGACTGGTTTTCGATGGTGCAGATCAATTCACCCGCATCGTAAAAATGTGCCGTCCCAAACGGCCCAAGGTATTGCTCGTCCGTGGCGTTGAGGGTGCTCTCTACCGTGGTGGGTGGGGAAGAAGTGACGGTGACGTTGTCGATGGTGAAGGGCGGATCGGTGCCAAGGCTGTTGGCATCTTGGGTCCAGCGCCAACCCAGGTAAAAAGCCGTATTTTCTAACGCACCTGGCAAAACAACCGAACGATTGGTGGCATTGATTTCACCCACATAGGGGGCCGTGGTGTTGCCATCAAAAAAGAAATAGGAAGTAGTCCCATCAAAGGCGTATCCCAACCTGCCATAATCGCTGCCTGCTTCTCCATTCGCTTTGAAGTCAAAAGTAGCAGTCAGATCCGTATAGCCCGTGGCATCAATTGTAGCACTCTTTAGCAAAATGTCGGTGGTGAGGCTGTTGTCATAAGTGGGGGTGCTCCCGTTGACGCTGACATACGCGCTCTGCGTCCCGGTCATCCCTCCATTTGAGCCTACTCCCCAACTGTGCCCATTTCCAGCCGCAAAAAATCCACTGGTCCAATCGCTATCTGCTATCCCCCCAAACGTCACCCCATTCTCAAAATCCTCACTGAACAAGGTCGCGGTCCCCCCCGGGTCCACATCGCTGTCATCGTTCAGCGTAAGGGTATGGGTGGTGGAAAAATCGGCTTTGGTGGCGTCGGTACTACCTGAGACGGTGAAATCCAGCACGAGGGTCTCGGCCCCCTCCTGGTCGTTGTCGTTGTAGAGGCGGAGGTTGAGGGGCTGGTTGGCGGTGCCGCCATCGGGGAAAGTGAGTTCCGCATTGGCGTTCAGGATGTCAAAGTCGCTGCCTTCGGTGGCTGTGCCGCTGGCGGTGACCGTGACCGTCGCATCGCCGGTAGGCGCCGCCAGGACCTGCATCTCGATCGACACATCGGTGTAGGAGCGGCAGTCGATGCTGGCGCTGCTGCTTTCGGTTTGGGTAGAGGTCTCGGCCACAAAGGCGATCTGCGGATCTCTCGGGGGCGAAACGAAAAACATGCCGTTGCCGTGGGAACCGGCCAGGAGCACATTCTCCCCCGGCCGCAGGGCCAGGCCACTCACCACTGCGTAGCCGATGTCATTGGGCCCGACCCGGCTCCATACCGTCGAGCCGCCATTTAGGGTGGAGGTGCAGTACAGCCCTACGCTGGTGCCCACCAGATAGTAGGTGACGCCATTTTCTTCCAAAATCGAAGCCGACCGGAAAGAGGGTAAACTCAAGCCACCTTCGACTTGGGTCCAGGTCGGCGTGGCCACGTTGGCGTTGGTGGTGTGGAATACGCTGGGGATGTTATAGTTAGAATAGGTGACCAGGATCTCGTTGTCGTCGTTGGGGTTGACCGCTATGCTGCTCACCACCCCCACACTTGCCGCCCCAGGCGTGATGTCCACCGGCGCGGTCGCCGCCCCGGCAAAGGCTGGATCGTCCAACCGCAGCACCTGACCGCCATTGGTGCCGACATAGAGCTTACGGTTCGCATCGCTGGCACTGTAGCCATCTCCCCGGGAGGTGGCGAGGCTATAAATGTTGCCAGTAGTAGCCCCTCCGACCCCGGTAAGCAGGGTCCAGCCGCTGCCGGGTGCCACGGTAGAGGCAGAGGTCGTGCGGTAGAGGTCGCCGCCAGCAGCGTAGTAGAGGTATTCGGTGTTATCTGGATCCAGGAAAAAATAGGTCACAAACAGGCTGGCCGTCGCTCCGCTGGGACGAATGTTGGTGCCCTCGCGGCGGATGGTCCCATTCTGCGAGCCGTAATAGCGCGTTCCATCCGCCGCTATGCCGACGGCTACCCCATCGCCGCTCCCAACTGGGCTGTGGGTGGTGCCAGAGAGGGTCTCCGTGGTGCCATTGTCCTGCGCGCCCCCGATCGCCAACTGGCTGCTGAGGGTGGGATCAATCCCAATGTGGTAGTACTGAAAGGTGACATAATTGTTGTTCAGGCTGGTCCAGGCCGGCGTGCCGACCGTGATGTCGGCCACATGCAGGCCCCCATCGGTGCCGGTATAAAGCAGGTCGTTGCTGTTGGGCGGAAACTTGAGGGCATGGATGTCCGGATGGTGGTTGAGGTAGATGGCATAGTTGGCAGGACTCGCGTAGCCACCGATGCGGGTGGTGTTGCCCGTGGTGGTGAAGCCATCGGTAGAGCGGTAGAGGTTGGTGCCGCCGACGAAGACGGTGTTGGCATTGTCGGGCTTGACCGCGACCACCAGGTCGTAGCCGCCCTGGATGGCGAAGGGGTCGTTGCCATTGAGGCAGCCGGCCTCATCGGGCAGGTTGGCGCTGAGATCGGTCCAGGTCCAATTGGCACCATCATAATTACCGCGGAACAGGGCCGCTTCTACCCCTGGGGTGCCCGCACAGTTGCTGGAAAAATCGTTGTCGTAGAGGGCAAAGAGGATGTTTTCATCCGAAGGGGCCAAGGCCAGGACCACCCGGCCGTAGTTTCCAACAGTGGCCCAGCCATTGACCAGCGCACTGCTGGCAATGCGGGTCCAGCTCGTGCCGTCGGTGGAGCGCCAGACGCCATCGTCGCTGCTGCCGTGGGTGCCGGAGAAGGCGGCGTAGAGGACACCGGTGGCGCTGACGGCGAGGTCGGTCATACCCACATTAGAAAAACAAGACGGTCCCAGTACGCTGGACCAGCTTGTGCCTCCATCTTGAGAACGAATAATCGCCCCAGAAACAGCGGCATAAACGTCACCGTTGGTGGGATCTACCAGCAGGTTAGAACAAAAATCGGCACAGTTATCAAAACCTTCCAGGTTACCAGTGTTGGAATTGCCCAGAAAAGACCAGGACAAGCCGTTGTCTATGGACTTGTAGAGGCCATTTCCGTAATAAAACCCACCTAAACTTGCTGAATTTCCTGAAAATTCCCCCGTGGCATAGTACCAGGTATCTTCGAAGCCACTACGCGGGTCCTGCGCAATGGCGGTGACGTTATGGATTTCGTCATTGGCGGAGACCTTGGTCCAGGAGCTGCCGCCGTTGGTGGTGCGGAAAACCCCGGAGCTGACGCCCCCGGCGAGGATGACGCTATTGGTCGTGCCAAAACGCACATCGTGGACCAGGGCGCGGGTGCGCCCGCCGAGGTTGCCGGGGCCGCGGGGGGTCACAGAAAACCCCGCTCCCCGGGTGGAGAGCAAGCCGCGCTGCTCCAGGCGGGCCACCTGGGCCAACTCTTGCTCGCGGATGCGCTCGGGGACCCGGCCGGTGGCGGGATCTTTGAGCATTTCTAATTCGTAGCGCAGGCGCTCTTCGACAAACAAGGCCCGCTGAGAAGGGTCCTTGGGGCCCGTGGCCTCGGTCTCAGCGTCATAAACGTCCGCAGGAAGTGCCGTCACTTCCAGGGGAGATACGTGGAATTGCCACAGGGCCAGAAGCCCCAGGCCCAGGCAAGCCAGGAACAGTAAACGTAGCGGCATAAGGATAGAAGATAAGGATGGAGGAAAAGGAGGAAGGAAGCGAGAGGCAAGTTTAGCGAGAAAGCAGAAAAAGGTCCAGGGTCTTTTTCAGGGAGAAATATACGAATTGCGTTTTAGGATTCACCTTTTTCGGCGAGGCTCTACATATTTTTGCTAATGACGGGTTAGTTCCAAAAGATCAACTCCAATAACCGCCCAATAGCCATGAAAGCCTGTTGGGAGCGATAGGGATTCTTTTTCCCCGGGAGAAAAGCCGGTAGCCAGGCTCACGCTTTCTGCCTATCTTTGGAAGCAGGTGTAGGTTTTGGCCCAAAAAGGTCCTGATTCCTACGCCGGTCGGCTGTTTCTTCGGCTACCTCCAACTCCGGGGCAAGCCTCGCAGTTACCCTAAGCGGAACGCTTTGCTCCTGGCTCCCTCAATAAGACGGCTTGAGCGGACGAATGGCACGTTTTAGGGAGGCCATGGGGTAATTCCCTGGCGCGGTTGCTCTCCCTCAAGCCTGATCCCGGTTAACTGTCCCCTGCCCATTGTCCCCTGCCCACTGTCCACTGTCCACTGCCCACTGTCCACTGAACCCTGCTATGCGCTGCCTCATTTCTTTTTTCCTGCTTATCGGTTGGTTTCCAATAGGGCTGCTCGCCCAGCCATCCGGCATTTGGTCCAGCAAAGCCATCCTCAAACTCGATGCAGCCCACCGACCGGCCGATCCGGCCAAGCTGCCTGAAGCATTGCAGGCCAGCCTGGCCGACCTGAAAGTCGCGGCCATTACCCAGGCCTTCCCTGGGCATGCCCCGGTCCCTGCGGGAAGCCAGGATGCCTGGGGCCGCCCCCTGGTCGACCTCTCCCTCATCTACTACCTCGACCTGCCGACGGACCAGCCCCTGGCCAAGGCCCTCTCCTACCTGCGGGCCCGCCCCGAGGTCGCCTACGTCGAGCCCTGGTACCTGGGCCAGACCTTTTACCAGCCCAATGACCCCTTCGCCGATACCACCGGCGGCTTCGACCGCATGTGGCACCTCACGGCCATCCAAGCCCGCGAAGCCTGGGACCTCAGCCGCAGCGACAGCAGCATCGTCATCGGGGTGGTCGATGCGGCTGATAATTCTACCCACCCCGACCTGCGCAACCAGCTCGCCTACAACCATGCCGACCCCATCGACGGCATCGACAACGATGGCGACGGCTACCTCGACAACTACGCCGGCTGGGACTTTGGTGGCGACTATACCGGCAGCCCCGGCGACAACAATCCTTCCCTCGAAGGCAACCCGCACGGCCTCTGGGTAGCGGGCACCTGCTGCGCCCAGGGCGACAATGACCTCGGCGGCATCGGCACCGGCTTCAAGGCCCGCTACCTGCCCATCAAGGCTGCGCCCGACGACTCGCTAGGGTCTATCTTCTTCGGCTACCAGGGCATCGTCTACGCCGCCGACCAAGGGGCCCAGATCATCAACAATTCCTGGGGAGGAGCCAGTTTCAGCCAGTTTGGGCAGGATGTGGTGCGCTACGCCACCATCAACCGCGGGGCCCTGGTAATCGCGGCAGCTGGCAATTCGAGCGACAGCCAGATTTTCTATCCTGCGGGCTACCAAGAGGTGCTGGCTGTAGCCAATTCGTCCTTCGGCGACACCCTCTACCTCAATTCTACTTTCAATACCGAAGTCGATGTGTCGGCGCCGGGGTTTTCCATTCTCTCCACTAACTATCCCGCTGGCTACTGGCGCTGGGGCGGCACTTCGGCTTCGGCCCCGGTCGTGGCCGGAGCAGCAGCCGTGGTGCTGGACTATTTTCCCCAGCTCACCCCCTACCAGGCCGGGCAGCGGCTACGGGTGACCACCGATTCGGTCTATGGCTTCCAGCCCTCCCAGTTCGAGCGCATGGGCTCGGGCCGGATCAACCTCTTCCGGGCCCTCACCGATCCGCTCAAGCCTTCGATCCGGACCCGGGAATTGCGGGTGGAGGACCGCGACGGCGACGGGCGCTTTCTGCCTGGTGACACCCTCCTCATTTGGCCCCAATGGACCAACTCCCTCCACCCGGCCACCGATCTCGAGCTGCGATTGACCCTCACCTTTGCCGACCAGTTTTATGCCACGGTGATCCAGGACCGGTACCAAGCCGGGCCGGTGGCCATGAATGAAAAATTTTCGCCTGCCCAGCCCTTTGAGGTGGTGCTCAAGACCTTTGTCCCAGCCAACCACAGCTTACAGTTGCGCTTTCGCTACGAGGACCCCGCCACGACCTACGATGACCGCGAATTTGTGCCCCTGCTGGTCAATCCGACCTGGCTGGACGTGTTCACCCCCAGCTTGCAGACCAGCGTGAGCAGCCAAGGCAATGCCGGCTACAACGATTTTCCCTGGCAGCAGCAGGGCCTGGGGTTCCGCTACCAGCAGGGCCGCAACGCCCTCTTCGAAGCCGGGCTGCTGTTTGGCAACAGCAGCAACCGCGTCTCGGACCGCGTCCGCAACCAGGTAAGCCGGGATGAGGACTTCTCCCTGCTTAGCCGCCTCACCGAGGCCACAGACGACCCCCTGGCCAGCTGGGTGGCGCGGGGCAGCTTTCGCGACAACCTGACCAGCAACTCCCTGGGGATCACCGTGCGGCAAAGCGTTTTTGCTTTCGACGAGCCAGCCTACGATGACTTCGTGCTGCTTACCTATGGGCTGTACAATGAGCGGACCACCTCCATCGACAACCTCTACGCGGGATTTTTCACCGATTGGGACCTGGCCACCGGCGCCTTGAACCTGAATGCGGCGGCCTACGATGCCTCCCTGAAGCTCGGCTATACCTGGGACTACAGCGGGCAGCAAAGCCGCCATTTCGGCGTCGTGTTGCTGAGCGAAGGGACCTTCCGGCCCTATGCGACCAACCCCGGTAGTGGGTTTCGCTTCACCAACAGCGACAAATTTGTCGCCCTCACCACCGAGCTTTCCCCCAATACCGGAGAGTCGGGGGCTGACCTGGGGGGCGCGGATGTGTACCAATTTGTCAGTACGGGCCCCTTGAACCTGGCCGCCCAAGGGCTGGACACGGTGGCCTTTGCCCTGGTGGGCGGCAGCAGCCTGGCGCAATTGCAGGCCCACGCGCAAGCCGCGCACGAGGCCTACCGCTGCCGGGTGCTGGACCGCGGCCCCAACCAGCCTTTTATGGTGGACAGTGTGCTGAGGGCAGGCGAGCCGGTGGTCTTTGCGGACCAGAATCCGGGAGCCAGCCGCTGGCGGTGGTATTTTGGTCCCGAAGACAGTGCCACCCAAGCGGTGACCGTGCGCAGCTTTCCCCAGCCGGGGAGCTACGAAGTGACCCTGGAAGTGGAGGAAAATGGCTGCCAGCGGACCTATTCGCGGCAGCTGAGCGTGAGCCCGGCCGTTTTCCAGCAGGCTGCCTGGCAAGCCCAGGTCCGCCTTTTTCCCAACCCCAACCATGGTAGCTTTACCCTCAGCCTGCAGGGTGTAGAGGCGGGTCGGACCCATTTGACGTTGACCGACCTGTGGGGGCGTCAGCTCTGGCAGGAAACTGTATGGGTTCAGGGGGTTAACTGGGAAAAAAATCTGCGCTTCGCCCTCCCGTCAGGCCTCTACCTGCTGGGTGTACAGACCCAAGGAGGCAGAGGGGTCTATAAGCTTCAGGTAGAATAAGCAGGCCGCCCCGGCGGATGGAAAAACTCCGCACACCTTTCACGAAAACCCACAAATTCCAGTCCTTGTAATACAACCGGAAGCTTTGACGTGGGAAAATGAGCAGGATCGGCTAAGCTTGTAGCCAAATCCAATCGCTAACCGCATTGCCCATGGAATCCGCTCCCACCAACCGTCAGACCCTTTCTCCCCGTCAACGGCAGCAGCACCTGATGCGCCGGGGTGGCGCGGCCGTGCTCTGTGCCTTGATGGTTGCCATGTTTCAGCTCTACGATGGCGAGGGGCAGGGTTTCTTGCCCGGCTACCACTGGCGGATGGTGGTCGCCATCGACACGGCCGAGCTGGGCGGGTTGTCCGGCACGGTGGAAGTGCCGCTGGAAGTGAACCTGAGCCACGCAGACCTGCGCTGGGAAGCTCATGGGGGCAAAGTTGCCCAACAAAATGGGGCTGATATCAATTTTACCGCGGGCAATGGGGCCACCTTGCTGGCCCATGAGTTGTTGGATTTTGATCCAAAACGCGGCGTTTTGCGGGCCCGGGTGCTGATCGATACCCTGCACCGGGATATTCCTACCCATTTGTTTGTGTATTTTGGCAATGACGCCCGCCGAGAACCGATCAGGCACCACCTGAGCACGGCCCCGACAGCGGCCGGAAAGCCGGGACGCGGCCCGGCGGACAGCTACCTGCGCCGTGACCGGCCTAGCATGGCCGTGGAGTTGATTCCTGGCGAAGTGGAGGCCCCGCGCTACCCCTACCCGGTCAAGTTTCGCTTCACCGAGGTAAATGTCAAAGGCGGCAACCTGGTGCTGGTCGAATGGGCCACCGACCGGGAAGAAGACAACGATTATTTCGCGGTCCAGCGCAGCCAGGATGGGCGACGCTTCGAGGAACTGGGGGTCATGGGCGGCAGCAATGAAACCGATGATTACCTGCGCTACAGCTTTGCCGATCAGAGCCCCTTGGAAGGCCCTGCCTACTACCGGGTGGTACAGGTCAACAACAATGGCGACTACAGCTACTCGGGGGTGATCCCCTTCTACTTCAACCCAAACCTACGGGGGCTGGAGGTGCAGCAAGCAGGGCCCTCCCCTTTCCGGGATGAGATTGAGGTGACTTTCAGTACCGGCAAGGCCGGTGCGATAGAGATCGTGCTCTTTTCTGCTGATGGCAGCATGCTGGCCAACGATCGCATAGACGTATCGCCCGGGCAGCATCAGCACCACCTGCGTCAACTGGGAGACTTACCCGCGGGAACCTACGTACTGAGCGTGACCGGTCCGGACCGCAAGCCACAGGTCTTGCAGTTGGAGAAGGGGGGCTGAGC
>CAZIVQ010000037.1:0-1545 GCA_964542415.1 uncultured Bacteroidia bacterium
CATGCCGTAGGCTTCGGTCGGGTAAGCCTGCTTCACCCAGTTGCTCACGTCGAGGGGTTGGGCGGGGTTTTTTCGCGATACTGAAAGAGACGGCTGCCATCAGCGGAAAGGATTTTGCCAGGCTCAGGCGCGCTGCCCTTAGTGCCGTGGAAGCCCTCGGTTACCCGCGAAGGCGTGTTTTGCCAGTGGCGACACTGCGAGATCATGCGCGAGCCGTCTTCGTAGCTGTACTCGACGTAGTGGTGGTCAAAAATCTGCCCGTGGTCGGGGCCGGTGCGCATACGCCGACCGCCCATGCCGTAGGCTTCGGTCGGGTAAGCCTGCTTCACCCAGTTGCTCACGTCGAGGTTGTGGATGTGCTGCTCCAGGATGTGGTCGCCGCAGACCCAGGTGAAGTAGTACCAATTGCGCATCTGGTACTCCAGTTCGCTCTGCTCAGGCTGCCGCTCCTTCACCCATACGCCGCCGGAGTTCCAGTAGACGCGGGAGGTGAGGATGTCGCCGATGGCTCCGTCATGCATCCGCTGGACCCATTCGGTGTATTTGTCCTGGTAATGGCGCTGCAAGCCGACCACCACGTTGAGCTTTTTGTCTTTGGCCTTCTGGGCCGTAGCCAGCACCTGGCGAATTCCCGGCGAATCGGTAGCGACGGGCTTCTCCATGAAGACATGCTTGCCCGCTTCGATGGCCGCTTCGAAATGTACCGGGCGAAAAGCCGGCGGGGTAGTCAGAATGACCACATCGACCAGGGGGATCACCTTGCTGAAGCCATCGAAGCCTACAAACTTATGCTCCTCCGGCACGTCGATGCGCTCCCCGGTGGGGATTTCCCTGCCTTTGGCATCGCGGTAGGTCTGCTTGCTGGCATTCTCATAACAACTATCCAGGCGGTCGCGGAAGGCGTCGGCCATGGCCACGAGCTTCACGTTTTGGCTGGTAGAAAGGGCCTGGACCACGGCCCCGGAGCCCCGGCCGCCACAGCCGATGACCCCGATGCGAATGGCATCGTCGCTGCTGGAAAAGGCCTTGGCCGATAGCCATGCGGGGACAATCAGGCTCCCCGCAGCCAGGGAAGACGCTTTGAGAAAGGTGCGACGGTCAGTCGATCCCGTAATCTTGTTCTTGGACATGATGATAAGTTTGAGGCGATTTAGTAGTGGAAAAGCCAATGGAGCCTGGGAAGGGCCCCGTAAGGCGTTCATTAGCCTGAAAATAACCCGCTAGCGAGCTGGCGGCAAGGATAAAGAGGCATGCTAACCGGGATTCTCCCAGGTCAAAGCCAACTTTTCCCTCGCCGGTCCAGGTTGACCAGACAGGTTTCCGAAGGTAGCAGAATTTCAGGAAAAATGGGCAGTTCTGCCCACGCAAACAGGACACCGCAGAACAGGGGGGCAGGGTTTAGGGTTTAGGGCTCCCCGCCGCAGGCTCGGCCGGATTTCCGGCTTGTGGCGGGGGGGGGGGGGGGAAAAAAATCTATTCAGTTGGGGTTGGGGTTTCCCGCCTTTTCCAAAAATCGACCCCCGGCATAACTCAAGGAAAGAAAGA
>CAZIVQ010000037.1:1555-8056 GCA_964542415.1 uncultured Bacteroidia bacterium
GTGGCGGGGGGAAGGGGCGTAATTACTTACTTTAACGTGAGTTCGGGTTTCCCGGCTTTCACAAAAATTCGACCGCAGTCATACCTCAGGAAAGGCAAGATTTCTCGCTGCCGCCTATAGGGCAGACTTCTCATGACAAGTCTGCCTGCGTGGCTGTAGCCCTGCGGTTGGGATCCCCCTGCCCCTCGGTAAACCGAACGGCATCCCTCTTTTCAAAGGGGACTTGCTGCCAAACGGCCGCTCTGGCCGTCCCCAGTGAGGCTCCCTTCAAAAGGGAGCGGGGCGATCCGCAGGATCGGTCTGAGGAATTACCGGTTGCTCCTTGTCATCCTACAAGGACTGACCCAAACATTCACCCTCGAAATGATATGATAATCAATTGATAATCAGCGACAAAAACTCAGAACTCGCGTCACTTTAAACAGGCCTGTCCTTGGAAAAACCAGGACATATCGTGTAGGACAAGGAAAAAAAGTCCTCACATCCCGATTCCCGGAATGTGAAGACTTTTAAACGCAGGTCGAAATTTGCGCCGCAAGCACTAGCGCTTGATCACGCGCAGGGTCTGCGAACGGTTGCCGGCGTCTACCCGCACGAGGTACACCCCCGGGCTGAGGCGGTCACCCGCCTGGAAAATCACCGTCTGCTGTCCGCTAAAGCTAGCTTGGCTTTCTTCCCAGAGCACCTTGCCAGCCAGGTCGAAGACCCGGATCTGTACGGGGCTGCTTTCGCTTACGCCCACCCGAATGTTCAGCTCATCGCTGAAAGGCGAGGGAAAGGCCTCCAGGCCGATGCCTGAAGCGGGCTCCAGAGTCACCTTGACCACCGGCGAGAAGTCGACCGAACCGTCGAAGTCGACCTGCCGCAAACGGTAGTAAAGGGTCGGCATCTTCAGGCGCATCGCCTCGGCATCGAGAAATTCATAGCGCTGGTTCAGCGGAGTCGTCCCCGCCCCAGCCACCTGCCCAATGGCCCCGAAGGTAACGCCATCAAGCGAGCGCTCGACCTCGAAGAAGTCATTGTTCAGCTCAGAGGCAGTCTCCCAGGCCAGTTGCACATCAAAGTCGCGAGCGCGGGCGCTGAAGGTAAGCAGTTCGACCGGAAAGGTACCTGGATCACCAGCCGTCCAGGTTTGAAAGGAATTGATGCCAGTAAGCGAAAGGGTATTGGTTACGAGATCGAGGTTGCTGGTGGTGAGGTTAAATCCACTGCCCGTATTGTGCAGCAAGACCAGGTTAGCCTCAGCCAAGCCGTTGAGTTCGTCGTCACGATAAGTGAAGTCGAGGCTGGCATTCAGCCCGGTATTGGTGGCCGGGCTGATGGAAAAAGTCCGGAGGATTCCGCCACTCAGAGCCTGATTGCCTGTACTACGGGTCACGTCGGTCTGCCCCGGTGCCTGCACCGCATCGGCGAAGATAGCCAGGCCCAGGCCGCCAAAGTCGCTGGCACCGCCCGCACCGATAAGACGGCTCGTAGCTACGTTGCCCAGCACATAATCGGTATTGGTTTCAAACAGCAGGGCCGTGTTGCCGAGGTTGACGGTGTTGCCTCCTGTGCTCAGCACCCCCTGCATAAAGTTGAGCGTGCTGCTAATGTTCACATCGCTGATGGCGCTCAGCGTACCAGCAGGTTTGTTTACTTCAAGGTCCGTGATTTGACCGGTACCACCGATGCTTTGCGGGCCATTGCCCATGAGGATAAGGGAACCAGGGCCGTTTTGCTGAGTGTTGCATACCAGGTTGCCCGCGACGCTTACATCTCCATCCACCAAAGACACAAAGGTCCCTGCTTCCAGCTCCAGGTTGTGGTAAGTGATGCCTTTTACCACCTGATCGGCCCCAACCCGGCCGTAGCGGAAGGTGTTCCCAGCCGACGTAGCATCCAAGGTGCCAGCCAGCATGGGTACATCAGAGGTGGACGGGTTGTAGGTGAACATCTGCTGGTTGACAAAAGTAGCGGCTCCATCGGCCCCATTCAGCAAGCCATTCAAGGCGACCCCGGCAGTATTAACATTGGTAACAGACTGGCCTGCGGCTACGGTCACATCGCCGTTGAAAGTTATGCTTTTACTGCCTGCAAGCTGATCGTGAAGGACAAAATCCCCTCCGGCCAAAGAAAAAGTACCGTGATTGATCAGGGGACCTACTACTTCCAGGTCTCCAAGGGCATCCGAAAAGAGAAAAACCCCTTTGTCAGTGGTGAGAAACTCTTGAAAGAATGTGTAGTTTCCGCGCACCAGGCTAAAGATACCGGCATTGGAAACCGGGCCGTTGAAGACCAAGGTAGTCGCAGCACTGCTCGCTGTAGTGCGGAAAGTACCAATGGATAGGACTTGTACGTCCTCGAATGTCTTGGTACCCTGCGGAGCAGCAATTTCCAGCACCTGGGAGCCCCCGACTGTTGTCAAACCACTAATCGTTAGCTCAGCCTCGTTGATCTGACCATCGCCACCCGAAGCATCAAGGTTGCCATTCACCTGAAAGACCCCGAAGGCGGCGGGCTGACCATCAATGTTCCCTCCCTGAAAAACCAAATCCTGAAAGGTATTAAGCCCAGGGATTGCATCATCGTAGAGGCTCCCCCCCAAGATCGCCTGGCCGAGGACGGTGAGATCATGGGTTTGGGGCTGAAAGCGGCAATTTTCTTCTACGCTCAGGTTACCATTGACCTGGACGGCCCCCTGCGACACCCGATTTAGGTTGCTACCGAGGGGATCAGGGCCGATTTCGAGGTGGTGATAGGTGGTAGCGGCAACTTTTTGGTTGTCACCGTCTCGCTCATAGCGAACGGTATTGCCCGGTGCAGAAAAATCGAGCACCCCGCCGGTAGCCATTGGCTCATTGGCAGGCCGGTAGATGAATAAACTTTGATTCGCCAAAGTAGCGGTAGCATCTGCCCCAATTAGGCTGCCTGAGTTGCCAATAATGGTCCCGGTCGGGCTGTTGGTAGTGAGGGTCAACCCGCTACCTACTACCACAGTCCCATTGAAAGTAATAGACGAGTTGCCCGTGATGCTCTGATCGTTTACCTCAAACGTACAGCCTTCAATGTCAAAGGCATTACCACTATGATTGATCCCTGCTTGAAAGCGTAAGTTGGCAGCATCCACCACATTTGTCGTATTCAGAGAACCATCACCTATTACCGTCAGCAATCCATAGAAAGTCACCTGACCATTCAGAGAAAAATCAAAAAATGAACCTTCCAGGGTGGTAAGCCCTAAAATGTCAAAGTCTTGGTTGTACACCACTAGCAAGCCTGTGGATTTGATCAACAAGTTGTTACAGACTGCTCCCGGGCCGACCCCATTGGTCTGCTGGACCACATGGCCCACTTCGATCACCACATCGTCAGCTGCCGTTGGTACGCCTACGGGGTCCCAGTTAGAAGCATTATGCCACGAACCAGTCCCGAGGCTAGTCTTAGTCACAGCCATCAGGGCCGAGCCAGAGAAGAAAGTCCACAGAATCAACAGCAAGGCAATCGCCAGCCAGCTACCCCCCAACGCCCTGAGGGCCTGCGGCATAGCCAAAGAAGACGAATCGGAAAAGGAAGTAGTAGGTATCATGGGGGTTATGTAGGGAATGAAGTAAAAATTAATCAGGAAAGGGAAGTAAGATTTGTTTGAAGAAACCGAGTATGATTCTCCAGTTGAGAAGAAAATCATATACTAATATACCTAGGTGAGGCGGGTTTGGCTGCGGCCTATGCACGAACGGTTGATTTTCAATCCCGAGAACGACATTGCCTGTCTTCATCCGTAGGGACTTGACTCCATGTGTTCCAAGCTTCGGAATGGCCAGCCGTAAGATATTGTCAGAGAAAAAGGCAGGTTTACAGGCAGCTATAACTATTTTCATATTTTTTATATAAAAAATTAAACTAATTTTGTATTTTTTTTAAAATAATTATCTGTTTCCCAGCTCCTTCGAGTCAATCGTCCCCTTGTAGGGCGGCCATAGGCCATCCCTTTCCGTTGGAGATCCTGCCAGGGTCCCAGCGATGGGGGAAGGATGGTTTTCGTCAGAACCCCTTGATTCGCACCACGTTATTGCATGTAAAAAAGCCTCATCACCCGCCCAAAAGCGCTCATGCTCTTTCCTGGATAACAATTAAACCAGCTTCCAGCAGGGGTTGTTGGGAGAGAAAGGGCGAAGGATAGCCGCACGACCCTCCCTTTACTCATCGCCTTTTTGCCAGATAACGACTACTTTCCAAAAGAGCCGCCGCTTACCTATTGCTCCCCGCTAAACTGCAAGTCATACAGCCGCTTGTACATGCCTCCGGTGGCCATCAGTTGGGGATGGGTGCCTTGCTCTACCACGCGCCCGCGCTCGATGGTGAGGATTTTATCGGCCCGGAGGACAGTGGAAAGCCGGTGGGCGATGACGATGGAGGTCCGTTGCTGCATCAGGTTTTCGAGGGCTTCCTGGACCAGTTTCTCCGACTGGGTGTCGAGGCTGGAGGTGGCCTCATCGAGGATGAGGATGGGGGGGTTGCGTAGCACCGCCCGGGCGATGGCGAGGCGCTGCCGCTGCCCACCGGAGAGCATGGTGCCCCGCTCGCCGATCACCGTATCGTAGCCTTGCGGCAGGTGTACGATGAATTCGTGGGCGTTGGCGACCTTGGCGGCGGCGATCACAGCTTCCCGGTTCGGGGCGGGGATGCCGTAGGCGATGTTGTGCAGCACGCTGTCGTGAAAGAGCACCCCTTCCTGGGTCACGTTGCCGATCAGGGCGCGCAGGTCGCTCAGGCGCAGGTCCCGCAGGTCATGCCCATCGAGGGTCAGGCGCCCCTGATAAGGGTCGTAAAAACGCGGGATGAGGTCGGCCAGGGTAGACTTACCCGCCCCCGAAGGCCCCACAAGGGCCACCATTTGCCCTTTTTTTACCGAAAAAGAAATGTCTTGCAGCACATCTTCGGTTTCGTAGCGAAAGGACACCCCTTCAAACCGCAGCTCCTGCTCAAAAGTGTCCACTGCCCTGGCCCCCGGCCGCTCCTCGATCTGCGGCTGCAAGGCGAGTTGCGTCTCGATCCGCTGAAAGGCCGCAATGCCCTTCTGGATCTTCGAGATGGCGGAGGAAAAAACCTTGATCGGAGCCAAAAACTGGCTAAACACGGCGATGAAGCCCATAAACTCCGAGGGCTTCAATTCTGCCTGCTGCCCCAAAATCATGGTGCCGCCGTAGTAGATGATGACGCAGACCACCGCGATGCTGAGCACCTCGGTCACGGGAGAAGCCAGCTCGCTGCGGCGGCGGATCCAGACCTGGGTACGGGTGTAATGGCGGTTGGCCGCGTTGAAGCGGTCGCGCTCGAAGGGCTCTTTCTGAAAGGCCTTGACGATGCGGATGCCAGAGATGAATTCGTCCAGCATGGAGACCACCCTCCCGAGCAATTCTTGCCCCTGATGGGCTTTGCCCTTGAGGGGCTTGGCGATGAGGTTGATGGCCAGGCCCGTGATCGGCAGCACGATGAGGGTGAAAAGGGTGAGCTTCCAGGAGATGAAGAGCATGGTGCCGAGGAAGACCAGCATGGTCAGGGGCTCGCGCAGCAGGCTATGGATGGTGCTCACCACGGACTCACTCACCACCTGGGTATCGCTGACCTGGACGGTGATGATGTCGCCTTTTCTGTGTTTGGTGAAAAAGCCCAGGTCGAGCTGGGTCAGGTGGCGGAACAGGTGCTCCCTTAGCCGCTGGATGATGCCTTCTTCGAGGGGCGACATGCAGTAGGAGCCGAGGTAGCGGGCGATGTTTTTGATCAGAATGGCTCCGCTAAGGCCCAGGCAGAAGTAGATGAGCACGGTGTCTTTGCCCAGGGCCTGCATTTGCTGGCTCAAGAAGTAATAGCCATGGTCCTTGAGCGAGCCGGTATCGTACCAAAGCAAGGGACCGGCTGGTTCGGGGGAGGGGGTGGTTTCGAAGAGAATCTCTAAAAAGGGAATGATGGCCACCAGAGAGGCCGCGCTGAAGAGGGTGTAGACCAGCAAGGCCAGCAGGGCCAGGCCGCCCAGCCAAAAGTAGGGACGACCATAGCCGATAATTCGTAAATAGGTGAGCATTTCGTATGTTTGCTGTCTCTTATCCCGCTCATTCAGCGATCGCAAAGGTATATGGGTGAATCCATTGTTCAAAGAAAACTCGGCAAGCTCATCCAGCTGGAATTGAGCGAAATTCTTGGCTTCAAGGCCGGATTTATGCCCCAAGGCTTGCTTACCGTCAGTCAGGTACGGGTTACGGCCGACCTCGGTTTGGCCAAGGTGTACATTTCCTTTTTGCCCGACACCCAGCTGGAAGCCGCCGCCACCCTGCTCAATGAGCACACCTGGGAAATTCGCAAGCAACTCGCTGCCCGCATCCGCAACAAGGTGCGCAAAATTCCCGACCTCAGCTTCTACGCCGACGACTCCTACCGCGAAGCCGACCGCATCAACCGGATGCTCGAAGAGGTGATGGAAAACGTACCGCCGGAGGAGGAAGAGGAGTAGAGAGGATGGAG
>CAZIVQ010000037.1:8156-11323 GCA_964542415.1 uncultured Bacteroidia bacterium
TATAGGGGAGCAAAGTCGAATGGGGCCGGATTTTTAAGCGGAAGAGGCAATTTTGACCTATTGGGGCTCGCTTCGACATGGATTCGACAGACTCACCAAAGGGGCCCAGCGACCGGACTTACTAGATAGGAAAAACGAAGTTCCGTACCTACCCAATCCCCCAATCCCCCAATCCACCTCTTCACATTTTAACCTCTTCACATCTTCACATCTTCACATTTTAACCTCTCCCCCCCCCATGAACGTCCCCTTCTACATCGCCCGGCGGTATTTGTTCTCCAAAAAGAAGAGCAATGCCATCAACATCATCACCTGGGTGTCGATCGTTGGGATCGGGGTGGGGACCGGGGCGCTGATCATGGTGCTGTCGGTGTTCAACGGTTTGACGGGCTTCATCGAAGACCTCTTTTCGGCTATTGATCCAGACATCAAGGTGGTGGCGGCGAGGGGGCAGACCTTCACGCACGATGAAGCGATTTACGAGCAGCTCCTGGCCCACAAAGAGGTGGCCGCCGGCACCCGTACGATCGAAGGGCGGGTGTGGCTCGAATACGTTGACAACCAGACCTTTGGGGTCCTAAAGGGCGTAGAGCCATCTTTCATCAACGTCAATCCGCTCGATACCTTCATCTACGAAGGCAACTACACCTTCGCTCCGCTCAAGGGCATCACCCGGGGCGTAGTGGGCAGCATCGTCGCGGCCAACCTCAGCGCCAACCTCAGCGACGAAACCCGGCCCATCAGCCTCTCCTACATCCCCCGGGAGTCCAACATGCTCAACCCGCAGAACGCCATCAACACCGGCTACCTGCTGCCGTCGGGCTACTTTAGTATCCAGAAAGAATACGACGAAAAATACATAGTCACGGACTTTGCCTACGTGCAAGATTTGTTTGACCTGCAAGGCGAAATTTCTGCCTATGAACTGCGCCTTCACGACATCGACAAAGCCGACCGGGTACGCGACCATCTGCAAGCCATGCTGGGAGCTGATTTTGAGGTGATGACCTGGTACGAGCAGCACGCGACCCTGTACCGGGTGATGAAAAATGAGAAATACATCTCCTACCTCATCTTGGTGCTCATGCTCGCCATCGCGGCGGTCAACATTGTGGGCAGCCTCTACATGATCGTGCTGGAAAAAGTGCGGGACATCGCCGTGCTCAAGTCCATGGGCGCCAGCAGCCGCCTGATCCGTCGGATATTCCTCGCTGACGGCCTGCTCGTCGGCGCTTTTGGCGGCCTGATCGGGGTCAGCCTCGCCCTCGCTGGCGGCCTGGCCCAGAAGTATTTTGGCCTGATCAAGCTCAATGGCGGGGCCTCCTTCCGCGTCAAAGCCTTCCCCATCGCCCTCGAAGCCAATGATTTTATCCTGGTTTTCCTCACGGTGATGGTGCTGGCCGTGGTCGCCTCGCTCTATCCTTCCGTCCAAGCCGCCAAAGTGGAGGTGGTGAAGGGGCTGAGACAGTGAGGGGAGAGATGAGAGAAGAGAAAAAAGAGATGAGAGAAAAGAGAAAAGAAAAAAATGAAGCGGGGTAAGCAGTCCTCCAACCTCGTAGGTTTCCGCCGGCTCATAGGCCGGTGAACCTACGAGGTTTTTTGTCATCCCCCCACGCTGTCAGGGCTGTCAAAACCCCAGCTTTTGCCCTGAGAAGAGAGAAAAGGGGGGAGAGAAGAAGCACTGCTTCGAAAAAAGAGAAGCGGGGTGAGCAGCCCCCCAACCTCGTAGGTTTCCGCCGACTCATAGGCCGACGAACCTACGAGGTTATTTGTCATCCCCTCGAAGGGGCTAATCCATCACCTTCACCCAAGGGAAGCGGCTGTCATGCTTTCGAAAAAGGCTTTTGAGGCCTCCTGGCCGGTAGAGGTATTGATAGTCAAAGGGCTCAAGGGCCTCGCGGCTGTGGTGATGATGAAAAGGAATCATCTCAGGCACGCCGAGTTCCTCGTAGTAGGCCCGGGTGGCCTGCTTGGCGGCCTCCAGTTCTCTGGGCCGGTAGAGGGGGCTATCGAGGATATGGATTTCGCCGCCGGGTTTGAGAAAGCGCCGACAACGGTGGAGCAACTGGGCTAGGTCAGAAAAATACTCGATGGTCTGGGCCAGAATGATGTAATCGAAATTATCGGCTTTGAAAATGTCTTCGAAGATGTCGCCGTAGGCAAAGGTCAGGTTGGGGAGGTCGAAGACGCGCTGGGCTTGGAGCAACTCTTCCTTGACCTGATCCAGGCCGATCACTTCGATCTGCGAATGTTGGGCACATTGGGCAGCCAGCCAGCCGTTGCCGCAGCCTAGTTCTAACAGGCGAAAGCTTCCTTCGGGGCGATCCAGGTAGGAAAGCAGCCGCTCGGTGACGCGCTTGCGCCGGGCCCAGGCCTCGCGGTGAAGGTTGTAAAAGAAGGTGTCGGGAAACTCGATCACCTCCGGATCAGAATAGCGCTGGTTTTCTTTGCTGCGCATGCGGAGGTAAGCCGCTTCAAAGTCGGGCTGTTCCTTGGAAAGGAAGGTCAGGTCCGTATCTCCAGCTCGAGGCATGGCGGGAAATTGAACGTCAGCAAATAATCATCTGATTACCAGGAGATAAACTCAAGAAAAAAACTTGCTTAAACAAATTTTTTCTCAGTATAGCATAATACAAGAAAAATCCAAATACTCGAAAGACTTTGCACCACTCATTCGCAGCAAGGAAAGGGAAAACGCCGTCGCTCTCCAGCAGGTTTCACCACTTCCAACTCGAGGGTACCGGCTTGTTTGTAGAGAGAATCGCCCACAGCCACGAAGTCGGCCAAGCCCTCCCCCTCGCGGCAGGGGCACAAGCCAATCTGTTCGGTGTCTACCACATCGAGTTGCAGAAACCACGAACAATCTCCCTCTTCGCGGATGGCTGTCACCTTCCCCGCAAAGGCATTGGGCCGGGTCACCTCTTCCAGCCATTCCTCGCAACTCAAGGTCGCCTGATACGCCCGCCATTTCACCACACCCAAGATGATCAGGATTCCCACCGTGCCCCCTACCACCGAAATCAATCCGAGAATATTGACGATTCTGCGTACGAGGGGCGTGTGTTTGATCATAGCGCGTCTGCTGGCAGCGTTCCGTAACGGTCAATTTACGAAAAATTGAATAATCCCAAAGAGGGGAGAGGGGGTGTAGGGTGTAGGGTGTGAGG
>CAZIVQ010000038.1:0-11308 GCA_964542415.1 uncultured Bacteroidia bacterium
GCGGCAGTCCATCAACATCGAAAACATATTGGCCGGCACCATGACGCTGCTTACGTTCTGGTTACTCCTGGACCGTGCGACCAATTGATTTCCCCTTTTTTTAATTTCACCTGACCCGTGGACCTCAATACCCTGCTCGAACGCTTACAGGAATACTACCTTTTTCTGCGAAAAAGGTGGCTCCGGCTCTTTTTCGGCGGCTTGATCCTGGGCTTGCTGCTGGGCATCCGGGCTTTTTTCAGCCCGACGAGCTATGTGGCCACTGCTACCTTTTATCCCGATACCGGAGGGCAGGCTTCCTTTGGCAGCATCAAGGACAACCCCCTGGCCTTTATCCTCGGAGGGGGCACCGAAGGGGCTGAAAAGGAAATGATGGTCGGCGTGCTCAACAGCCGCAGGCTTACTGAAGACATTACCGGCGATTCGGTCATCTGGCATGGGAAGCCTCGCTTGATCGCCGACATCCTCATCGAGAGCTCCCCCAAAAGTTTTTCTTTGGTCGGCTGGATCATCGGCCTGTTTCAAAGCGATGATGGCCCCCCTACCCTTTATCAAAAGGTCTACAATACCGCAAAAGACTTGCGGTTTCGACGGGAGGTGGGGATCGATGAGCAAGGCTTTATCAGCCTGACTTTTTCCTACACCAACCCTGAAATCACCCAGCTCATCTCGGAGAAGTTTCTCGAAAAGATCAATGCCTACTACCAGGTGGAGCGCACCGAGAAGGCCCGGGAAAACGTGAGCTTCTTCATTTCCCGTGCTGACTCCGTGCGCCAAGAGCTAGACAAGCTCACGGCCAAAATGGCTTATACCCTCGACAACAACCAGTTCAACCCCCGCGCCAGGGAGGTTATCCGTCAGCAGGAGCTACAAATTGAAATGGAGATGCTCTCCCAAATGTATGTGCAGCTGGTCATCAGCAAAGAGCAGGCCGTGTCCCAGCTACAAAAGGAAACTCCTGTCATCCAGGTGCTTGACCCACCCTTGCCGCCTTATGATAAAATCAAGAAATCGACCGTCCTCAACCTGCTGCTGGGCGGGATTCTCGGCGGCATGCTGGTAGCCATTTACCTCGCTCGCCACATGCTCAAGGCGGACCTCAGCGAACTCATCCACACCACCCTTCTGGAGCCCCAACCTCGTCGCGAAGAGGAGAAAGAAGAGCTTTGAGCAGGGAAAACCAAAAGCATTAAGGCAAGGCGAAGAGCGGGATGTTGCCAAAGAGGTTGATGGGCGTGAAGGGGTGCTGCCTTCCTTGGGTCAGTTCCTTGACCCGGTTGGTGACAAAAAGATTAAGTTCCAGCAGCTCAATGATGCGGTTGTTGTTGAAATCGGCAGGGCCGGCCAGGCCTTCGAGGATGGCCTTAGTGAAGGCTCCGTGCCCCCAGCGCGGATTTTCGTAGGACAACTCTTTGCCGGTCGAAGAAGTCATGACCGATATCCCGGGTTCGCGCTCACCGAGCTCGCGAATGGCTTCGTTGAGGTTGGCCCCTTTGATGCCCCCGAGGGCCAGCAAGTCAAAGCCCGATTGCCCGCTATGACAAGCATCAAGGAAGATGAGCTTCTTGCTCGGGGTGGCACTCATGCCCGAGGTGAGGTCGCGGATATTCAGGGCCGTGGCGAAGAGGTTGTTGGCCTGAAAATCGCTGGGCAGGAGGTAGAGGTTGCCCTTGTTGTCCAGCGCTCCATGAGAGGAGAAAAAAACCAAAATGAGGTCATTTTGGGTGGCAGAGCGCTCCAGCCAGGTGATGCCCTTCTTGATGTTGATCAAGGTAGCTTGCTCGTTGGTGAGGGTCTGTACCGCCACCTCATTGAACAATAGTCCCCGCTGGGCCGAGAAGGCTCGGGCGAAAGCTTCGGCATCGGTATGGGCGTAGTTGAGGTCGATCTCTTGGTCATCAAAATCGGAAATCCCGATCGCTAGCACGTAAAGGTTGGGCTTGAAGGGATCGGTGGGGCGCATGGGGGGAACCGGTGCCACCTGCCCGGCCAGGTGATCGACCTTCAGGGGACCCGGATCGAAGTTGCCGTTGGCGTCGGTCTTGATGAGGAGAAAATCACTGCCGGTGTTGCTGTAGCTGTGGGTCCCTCCCGCAATGAGGAAGCCCCCATCCCGGCATCGGGCCAAGGCGTGGGCATAGTCGCCGCGGGCCCCTCGGGTCCATTTTTCCCAGCGGGTACGGCCTTGGGGATCGAGGCGCAGCAGCCAGGCATCGGCAGCCCGGCCTTCGCGGCTGGTCTGCCCGGCGAGGAGGAGGTCTCCATCGGGCAGGAGCAACAGGTCGTAGAAGGCATCTTTGGCCGTGTCGCCAAAATTTTTCTCCCACATGACCTGTCCGCTCCGGCTCAGGTGCAGCACTTTGGCGTCTAGGCTCTGGCTTTCGGGATCGTAGGCCCAGCCGGCGGCCACAAATTCGCCGCGCTCGTCCTCGGCCAAGGCCTCAATGACGGCGTTGCCAGGCTGGCGCAGGACCTTGCGCCAGATGCCGCGCCCGAAGCGGTTGGTGCGCACCAGCAGCATGTCGGCTTGGTTAGCGCCGCCGTAGGTCTGGAACCCGCCGAGCAAGAAGCCTTCGTCGGCTGTTTCGATCAAGGTATAGGCTTTTTCGATGCCTTTTCCCCCGTAGGTCTCCTGCCAAAGCTCGTCACCGGTGGCATCAAGGCGCAGCAGCCAGACATCGCTTTGGCCCTGCCCCTGCGAATGGGTATAGCCCCCTACGGCAAAGCCCCCATCCCGGGTCTGTACCACGGCCCGGGCCTCATCGGCAAGATCGCCACCGTAGGTATGGGACCACATCTCTTCCCCGTAGCGATTGAGCTGGAAGACCCAAGCGTCGGAAGCTTGGTCTTCACCGGCTTGGGTATAGCCCACCACCACGTAGTTGCCATCGCGGGTCTCGATCAAGCCGCTTACCCAGTCGTGCTGAGGGCCCCCATAATAGCGCCGCCAGAGCTCCTGCCCCTGACCGTCGACTTTCATGATCCAGATGTCTGACTTTCCTGCCCCAAAAGAGAAGGTAAACCCTGCCAGGACATAGTAGCCGTCTTGGGTTTGGCATACGGCCATGGCATGCTCATCGGCTTCGCCGCCAAAGGTGAAGGTGAAAGTCTCCTGCCCCCGGAGTCCGGTACAAAAGGTCAAGCCCAGGGCTATTAGCAGCCCAAAAATCCGCATCATAAGTCGCTCAGTTAGTAAGGTCGGGTAGAGCGCTGCTGCATGGGGGGAGAAGTTGGAAGGAGAGGAGAATGGGCTAAATATAAACAGAATTTTGCGACCTTGTTTATGATGGTAAGGTTTTTATGTCGCGCTGACGCACGGCTATGGCTCAGGATTCACGAAAAATAAGCCAGGGTACACGCTGGCAAAGCGCCTTTTCACGAAATTAACGTTGGACCAGGCGGCGCGTACAACAGACACATAAATGCCCTAAAACCAGCAGCGGAGCCAGAATCTGCCTATCTTAGCGGCTTATTTCAACCCTCGCATTGCCATGGCCAAGTTTCTTTTGTATCTGAAGTTTTTGATGAGCTTTGTCTTCATAGGGATGGGTATCCTGATTCCCCTGCGCCCTCCCGCCCTCTTTGCGGGAAACCCGGAGTTTTTGAACTATGTCATGGGCTTTATCCTGATTTGCTACGGCCTGCTGCGTTTTTGGCGGGCCTATCAGGAAATCAAAGCTTCCTAATCTATTCATCATGAACCACCTACATAAATTAGTGATAGGGTGCCTGAGCCTGGCCCTGCTTTGGAGCACGCCCCTACCTGCTCAGACCATCACCGCCCGGCTCGACATCGGGCGCCGGGACCCCAAACCCGATTTTTACGTCTACTCGCCTTCTGACCAGGGATTGGTCACCATGGGCCCCAACAGCAAGGCTTCGAGCCGCTTTGTGGGCCTGGTCAAGTACGGTCCTGACCTCAAGCGGCAATGGAAAAAAACGGTGCTGGAGCAGAATGGCAACAAGAATGTCGACTTCGTCACCATCATTGGTCCCAACATCTTTGTCTTCGTCTCTGAATTTTTCCCCAAGGAAAAAGTGATCAAGACCTACTATTATGGCTACGACCTCGAAGGCAACCAAATTGCCGATGAGGCGATTCTCTCCATCTACCCCAACCAAAAGGAACAGAAGGTCGACTTGCAGTACGTGCTTTCACCCAACAAGCGACAATTGCTCTGCTACAAAAACCTCGAGAAAAAGCGCGAAGCTGAGACCATCCTCTTCTACATTTTTGATGACGAGGGAGACTACGTGCAAAATGGGGAAATCGACATCAAATATCCTGACAACCGCTTTAAGATACGCAGCCTGCGGGTGAGCAACGAAGGCAATGTATTTGTGCTCGGCGCGGCTGACCTCAGCAGCGGGCTGGGGCGCAGCAACGACGCCCGCAAGTACCTGCTCTATCGCTATGATGTGACCACCCAGCAAGGGATAGAAATCCCCATCGACCTTGGGACGCGCTTCATCAGCGAACTGGCTTTCCGGCTTGACCGGGACGAAAACATCTATGTGGCGGGCTTCTATTCTAACCAAGGAGGCGAGCAAATCGCCGGTACCCTGCTACAAAAGATTTCCCCTCAAGGGCAGCTGCTCCAAAACAGCATACAGGCCTTTGACGCCAACTTTCTCAGCAACTACCTTTCTTCTGGCCAGATCGAACGAGGCAAAGAGCTACGCAATTTTTACATGAAGCCGCAAGACGGCATCATTCTCCGCTCTGATGGAGGGGTGCTCCTGATCGCGGAGAAATTTTACATTACTTACCAGTCCTACCGCGACATGTATGGCTACTGGGTCGACCGCGAGCGATACCACTATGAAGATGTGATCCTGACCTCTATTAGTGGGAATGGACAAATGGAGTGGAATGCCATCGTGGACAAAAACCAGGTTTCCGAAAACCGGGCCCACCTTTCCTACTTCAATGCCATCGGGCCGCAGGGCACCTACATTTTCTACGAGTACCAGCCCCGCCGCAACGCCCTCAATGTCTACTACAACACCATCGGCATCGACGGCTACGTATCCGAACGGCAGGCATTGATCAAGGACTTTCACTTCACCGATGAGTTTTATCCTCGCTACTGCGAGCAAATCAGCAACGATGAGGCCATCATGGTCTACATGCAGAACAAAGGAAAGATGCTCTCGGTGATCAAGGTGGATTTGGGGGAATGAAGAGATCTTGAGGCCGGAGGCCCCTAAAAAGCCATCGCCCCGCTGCCAGACTGGTAGCGGGGCGATGTGTTTGGGGGAGCGACAGCGGACCTAAATCTCGGTATCGGGATTCCAGGCTTCGAGCAGGTCGCCGACCCGCTTGACGAAGCGTCCGCCGAGGGCTCCGTCGATGACGCGGTGGTCGTAGGAATGGGAGAGGAACATCTTTTGGCGAATGGCGATGACGTCTCCGGTGGGGGTTTCCAGCACTGCAGGCAGTTTGCGAATGGCCCCGGTAGCCATGATGGCGAGCTGTGGCTGCATGATGATGGGCGTCCCCATCAAGTTGCCGAAGGTGCCGACATTGGAGAGGGTATAGGTACCGCCTTCGAGCTCATCGGGCTTGAGCTTGTTGTCGCGGGCCCGGCGCGCGAGGTCGTTGACGGTGGCTGAGAGGCCGGCAAGGTTGAGGCGATCAGCATGGCGGATCACCGGCACCAGGAGGTTATCATTGGGCAAGGCTACCGCGATGCCGATGTGGATGTCCTTCTTGATCAGGATAGAATCTTCTTGCACCGAGGCATTGACCAGGGGATGCTCACGCAGGGCTTTGACCAAGGCCAGGATGAAGAGGGGCGTAAAGGTCAATTTCTCTCCGTACTGCCGCTGGAAGTCGCCTTTGACGCGGTCGCGCCACTGCACCAGGTGGGTGACGTCGGCTTCGACAAAGGAAGTCACGTGGGCCGAGGTCTGCGTAGAGGAGAGCATGTTGCGGGCAATGAGCTTGCGCATGCGGTCCATCTCCTGGATTTCATAGTTGCCGTTGGGCAGGCTATGGGCGGTAACCGGGGCCGGGGCGGCGGGGGATTGGCGCTGGGAGGCTGGAGCCTCTTCTTTGCGCTTGGAGGCTGGTTCTGGGGCTTTGACGGGCGCAGTCGGCTCCGAATGGCCATTCTGCTCCCGCTTCTCCAAGTAGGCAAGGATGTCTTTTTTGGTCACCCGGCCCTCCCGGCCGGAACCCGGAAGCTGCTCCAGCTCTTGCATGGGCACGCCTTCGGTACGAGCAATGTTGAGGACCAGGGGAGAATAAAACCGGCCTTGGGGCACGGGCTCACTCGCTGCGCCTGTCGCTACTGGCTCCGGGGTCGGAACGTAGGGGACGGGATCGGCTTCCTGCTGCACCGGGCGGCTTTCCGCTTCCTGATGCTTTCCGTTCATCGCGGCAGGAGCACTGTCACCATCAGCTTCGCTGGTTTCAAGGATCGCAATCACCTCGCCCACCGGCACCACATCTCCTTCCTGAAAAAGTTTCTCCAGAAGCTTGCCATCAGCCGGGGACGGTACCTCGGAGTCCACCTTATCGGTAGCGATTTCGAGCACGGTTTCTTCTGCCTCGATTTCCTCGCCTACCTCTTTGCTCCAGCGCAAAATGGTAGCCTCTATAATGCTTTCGCCCATTTTGGGCATGACCAATTCAAACGTTGCCATATGTTAGGATTCTCTTTTTGGAACCGTTCCTTATCAACTCGAAAAAAACTTTCGCCCCCCTCAGCTAAAGGTCGCCAATAGCGAATCTCCGCTTTTATCCAATCAAATCTACTCAAAAAAGCCCGCTTACTCAAAAGCTTGGTTCAGTTTTTTCCACACCAGCTGCAGGGCATGCCAAGCTGACCGCTGCCGGTTTTCTTGTCTGTCGCTCAGCAAAAGCATCCGGCTCAACTGACTTCCCTGAGCGCTGTCTACGACAATGCATGCTTCCCGCTCCCCTGCCCGGGCATAGGTCGCCAGGCCATAGGTAGTACCGCTTTGCTCCCGAATGGTTTTGGCCAGTTGCCGGGCCAGGGCTTCGCTCCCGGCTTCGTTCTCCCCCAAAAGCTGCTTCTGCGGCAGCAACTGTCCGCCTAGGTACACCGCTGCGGTGGGGTCGGCTTCACTCAGGTAGATGCCCAATTGCCCCTGACTCAGCTGTTCGGCTACCGCCAGGGTATGCCCTTCCCGGGCGCAGCGATCGACCACCAGGTGGGCAAGGTCGAGGTCGGTGTCGGCATAGATGCGGTCCCTGAACCGCTCCCGCACCTGCGCCGCGGTCTTTTCTAAGGCCCCTTCTCCTGCGACCAGCTCTTCCGGAACACAGCACAGGTTAAGCTCCAGCCAAAGGCCATCGGCCCGGGGCAGGTAGGCAATGGATAGGCCCGAGGGCAATTGGTCCTCGAGGGCGTCCATTTGCAACGCTACTTCGGATTCAGACACATTGCCCAACCGGAAGACCCGCTGGCGGAATAGCTCCCCAGCATACCGCTGCTTGAGCCGGGGAATCACCTCAGCTTCGATCAGGTACAGCAGCTCAAAAGGAACGCCCGGCATGGCCACCAGCCATTTGCCGTCGCGAGCAAACGCGAGGGCAGGGGCCGTGCCCTTGGGGTTAGGAATGACCTCCGCATCTACAGGCGCCAGGGCCTGATCGCGGGTGCGGGCGTTGAGGACGCGGCCGCGCGCCGCGTAGCGCTCTTCCAGGTAAACCAGGGTGGGCGCATGCATCTCCAGCCGGCTGCCAAACCAGGTTGCCAGGGTGTGTTTGGTGATGTCGTCCCGGGTGGGCCCCAAGCCGCCACTGAGTAGCACGACCTCGTGGTTGGCCCATTCTTGGGCTACGGCCTGCCGGATGGCCTCGCCCTCGTCACTGATGGTCACGACCCGGTCAAGGGCATAGCCATGCTGCCGCAGCATCGCTCCCACCTTGGCAGCGTTGGTGTTGATGATCCGGCCTTTGAGCAACTCGTTGCCGATGGTGATGAAGGAAATACGAGGCATGGGGAGGGGAGGGGGGAAGTTGGAGAGGGGAAAAAGGGGAAGTTTAAATGAGTTAGAATTTGGTTCCGAAAGCACTAGTTTGCTGGATCATTATCCTTGGTCACGGGGTACGAAGGCGGTCTCGCTGGGAGCGTATGAGGGTGTACTTGAGCGAAAGTAGGGGTTGCATGTGGGCACCGGGAAAGCCCAGGAACCCGTAGCCAAACAGGGTGTAGCCAATACCGGGCAAATAGTAGGCCAGCAGGTCGCTACGCGGCGGCGAATAGGCGAGTTGGAGGGCGGGTTCAAAATAGAAGCGTTCGCTGAGGCGTAGGGTGAATCCCAGGGTGGCGACGACGCCAAACCGCACCCCCTGCACCCGCTGGGTCTCGAAGGGCTGGCGAGGTGAGGGCCGTATGGCGATGTCTTCATTAAAATAGCTGCCTACCAGGTCCAGGCAAATAAAGGGATATTCATAGTCATTGAAAAAAGGGTCCGATAAACGGATCCCCGCCCCCAGAAACGCCCCCTGGTTTCGGAGCTGTACATAGTCGGTGAGCAGACTGAGCAAGGGTTTACCATCGGGGCCGAGCCGTTGGCTGCGAAAGCCCCCGCTGAGCTGCCAGGAAAGGGTGCGGCTGAGCTGCTGCTCGAGCTCCAGGTCGAGGGTGCCAATCAGCAGGGCCGGCGCATTGCAGGTGAGGTAGGTGCGGGACTGGGCGGGTAGCATAGCGGGCACCGCCAGCCCCCAAAACCAACAGCAGCAGCACACCCACCGGGTGATCTGCCCTGCCGGGTCCAGCTCATGCATGAGTCTCTGCATGTTGCAAAACTACTAAAGAATGCCTGGTTCTCCGCCTGGGGATTTGGGGACAACCTTACGTCAGATCACCAAATGCGGCCCAAACTTGGCCCGTTGCTATTTTGTCCCTATTTTTCTGCCGATAACTTCGGCGCAGAGGTTTTCGTACCAACCCTTTTATAATCCCACCTGTATGCCCGAGCCCCTCCTCTGGAGTGCTGTATTCCTCATCACCCTCATCACGCTGATCGTTGCCGCTGATTTTTTCATCAAGTCTTCCGAACGCATCGGGTTGGCGCTAGGGATTCCCCCTTTCATCATAGGGGTTACCTTGATTGCGGTGGGTACTTCGCTGCCAGAACTCGTCACGTCCATCATTGCCGTGATCGAGGATTCTTCCGAAATCGTGGCGGGCAATGTCATCGGTTCCAACATCTCCAACCTCTGTCTGATCCTGGGCATCATCGCCGTGCGGGCCAAGCGCATCAAACTGGTCTTCGATGTGATGCAGGTAGACTTGCCCATGTTTGTCGGTACTGCCTTGTTGCTCTGGATATTCAGCCTTGACCACCAGCTCAGCCTCTTCGAGGCCATCCTCTGCCTTACCGGCCTGGCGATTTACCTCGGCTACATCATCCACCTGGGTAAAAGCGACAAGGAACCGGTTCCCCTTAACCCCGAACCAGATGTAGACATCAAGGTCAAGGCCCTCAGCTGGAAGGAGCCGGTCATCCTGCTGATCAGTGCCACCGCCATCTATTTCTCTGCCGACTACAACGTAGCTGCGATCGTAAACCTCGCATACCTCCTGGGGGTAGGCCGTGAGCTGATTGCCCTGACCGCCGTCTCCCTGGGCACCTCCTTGCCAGAGCTGATCGTTTCGATCGTGGCGGTGCGCACCGGCAATGCGGAAATGGCCGTAGGCAACATTCTCGGGTCCAATATTTTCAACGTGTTTGCCGTGATGGGCATTCCCCGGCTCTTTGGCCCCATCCTCATCCCGGAAACCATCACCTCCTTCAGCCTGCCGGTTATGCTCGCAGCCAGTGCTTTGGCCTTCCTCATCATCCAGGACCAGTCGGTCAACCGCTGGGAGGGCTACCTGCTGCTGCTATTCTACCTGCTCTTCATCGGCAACCTCATCAGCCCATATCTGTCTTAACGGCAAGGAGTATGTCTGACAAGCGGCTTTTGAGCCTCCCGCTGAAAAGGGGGTTGGCGCGCCTGCAGCGCGAGATGGAGGAATTCGCTGCGGATTTTCTCCAACCCCTACTCATTCCTTCTTGCGGTAAAAACCAACAGCCGGAGCAGGTTTCATCCTTCTCCGGCTGTCAGTAAGACTGAGCGGCATCAATTGTCGTCCAAGTCGTAGGCTTCGGTTTCTTCCTCATCGTATCGCTCGGGGCGATAGCGCGGGACATTCACTTCATCTGGCACCATGAAGGCATCGGGGAAGGTCTCCCGCAGGTCGCGAAGGAAAAGAATGGCTGTCTCTTCTTCGAGAAAATCCCCTACCAGGACGATATAGTTGGGGCTGCGAAAGTCGATATGGTAGGGCACTTCGGGATAGCGCATCATCATTTGCTTCTTTCTGTCCAAGGCGCGCTGCCGCACCGGTCCGGCATAGATACGAATGCGGTAGCCCTGCATGGTCTTGGTATTCTCGCCAATGCGAATGTGCCTCTCGACCAGCTCATCAAGCCCATTAGCGGCTTGGACATGCACTTTTTTGCCTCCAGAAAACAGGTAAGACAAGCTCACCACCTCTGGCCGCTCTTCGTCGATGGCTTGGGTAGCCACCTCCGGTACGGGTAACTCAAAATTGGTGCGGGCCCGGTAAGCGCTCACTTCTTCGCGCTCGTATTTGACGTAATTTTTGTCGTCTTCTCCGCCGCCGCCCGTAGCAAAGGCTCCCAAGGGAAAAATCAGCAGCAGCGTAAGACAAAGGTTCTGGGCAAGTTTCATGGTTCTATGATTGGAGAAGAGGTGCCAATGCGGGCAGCCCCCGCTTCGATAAAGGCCCGGGCGGTGTGGTAGTCCCGGATGCCGCCCGAAGCTTTGATCTGCATATGATCGGGCAGCAGTTTCCGCATCAGGCGGACTTTTTCTAATTCTGCTCCTACCCCGGCAAAGCCAGTAGAAGTCTTTACAAAGGTTACGCCTACGCGGGTGCAAATCGTACACAAGGTCTCGATTTCCTTTGCATCGAGCAAGCCACTTTCAATGATGACCTTGGAAACCAACCGCCGCTGGCTGCACAAGTCCTGAAAAGCCTGCAACTCCTGGGCCATGGCTTCCCAGGCCTCATTGGCGACAAGGTTGAGGTTGATGACCCAGTCGAGTTCGGTAGCCCCCAGCGAAGAAAGGCGCTCGGCTTCGTGCAGTTTGGTCTCGGTCAAATGAAGGCCATGGGGAAATCCGATGACGGTACAAATGGCTGGCCCCCTGGCCGCGACGGTCTTCATGGCCATGGGAACGTAGGAGGGCGACACGCAAACGGCAGCAAACTGGTGGGTGACGGCGGCCTCGCAGAGGGCCACGACCTGCGCCCTG
>CAZIVQ010000039.1:0-11083 GCA_964542415.1 uncultured Bacteroidia bacterium
TCAACTCCGCAAACGCATTGACCTGCGCTTGAGTGATGGAGAAGGGGTGTTCGTAGGTGGAATCAAGGGTGAGGTGCATGGGGGGAGGGAAGGGAAGAGGTTAAGAGGTTAAGAAGGGAAGAAGTTCAAGTTCAGGAAAGAGGGGAAGGAGGGCTATTCCAGTATTGCTTCGGGGAAGAAAGATTATTCTTCCTTCTCCACCGGATAAAACGGGTCGAGCTTGATCTCGGAGACGGCGGTGCGGTAGGCTTTCCAGGGCCCCTCGAAGAAGGTTTGCACTTCGGCCTCGAAAGCTTCCACCTCGGCCGCTACCTGGGACATTAGGTTCCGGATGTTCTCATTGGGCCGGGAGGCAGAGCTTAGGCGGTAATTGAGCGCGCCTAAGCGTGCCCTCAAAAGACGGGGGTCTCGATAAATGCCTTGCACCTTCTCCTTGTCAAAGACCTTTTCCTCCAGCGCGGCCAGGCTGTCCTTCAACGCCTCCTGCTGCTCCCGCAGGCCTGCGTGCTCGCCCTTAGGCAACTGAGCCTCCACCAGGTCCAGGGATTTGCGGGCGGCGGCCAGCCGGTCAACCGAGGCGTTGGTGATCCGCAGCAGCTCCAGGTACCGCTCCGTTACAGGCTGCAAGGCCTTGGCTCCAGCCATGTCAAAAGGCACCCGCGGATCGGGCAACACGTTGATGCGGGTAGACGCTACCCTTTCTCCCAGCTGAATCCGCACCTGATAGGTTCCCGGCAATACCCTGGGGCCACCAGGTTCCGATTCGGGGGGGGCGGGATTCCATTTTTTCCGGCGGGGAAAGGCTTCTCCCTTCTGGTCCAGGTACCAGGTGGTGCGGTTCAGGCCGGTATCGACAACGGTGAACAGCTTGCGGACGACCGCCCCGGTTTCGTCCAGGATTTCTATGCGGGCGGTATCTTTCTCCGAAGCTGGCATTTTTACCCAAAAATTGATTCTCCCCCTGGTCCCGCGATTTTCACCCGCATACATGGCCTCGGCGGCAAAGCGCGTTCCTGAGGCCTGCCCGTACCCGGCCAGGTACGCATCGGGCGGGGCAAAGGCCACCAGGTTCGAATCGAGCAGGCCCAGGCCTTGGCGGGCTATGTCCCGCAAGGGCCGGAGGTCATCCATGATCCAGGCGGCCCGGCCAAAAGTACCGATGATGAGGTCTCCCTCCCGCGGATGGATTTTCAGGTCTATGGTGGAAACGGCGGGGTAGCCCTCGTCCCATTTCGTCCAGCTTGCCCCTTTGTCCAAACTCAAGTACAGGCCATTCTCGGTGCCCAAAAACAGCAAATTGGGCACCTCAAGGTCTTGCACCACACTCAAGCAATGACCAGAAACGTCCTCTTCTGCCACCAGCCGGGTCCAGGTTTGCCCATAGTCCTCGGTGTGGTAGAGATAGGGGTTCCAATTGTTACGGCGGTAGTCGTTGGCTACCACAAAGGCTTCTCCGGCCTCATGGGTAGAGGGAACCACCTGGGGAATCCAGCTTCCTGCTGGCAAGCCCGGCAGGCGGGCGCTCATTTCCTCCCAATTTTCTCCTCCATCCCGGGTAAGGTGAAGCAGGCCGTCGTCCGAGCTGGCCCAGATCAAGCCGCGCTCCAGGGGGCTGGGAGAAATAGCCAAAAGCGTGGTGTAGTTTTCGGCTTGGGTCACATCATAAGTGAGCCCGCCGCTTTCGAGTTGCTTTTGCTTGCTGGTATCGTTGGTGGTCAGGTCGGGAGAAATAAGGGTCCAGTTCTGGCCCCGATCGGTGCTTTGGTGGACAAATTGGCTGCCATAGTAGATCGTGGCTGGATCGAAAGGGTCTTGCGCAATGGCTGCATTCCAATTGAAACGCAGCTTGACGCCCTCTGGATGTACCGGCTTGATGTACTGGCTTTCGTGGGTGCGCAAGTCATATCGTCCCAGCGATCCTCCCTGCGACATGGCGTAGCCTGACAGGGCATCTTCTGGATCTGGCACCACATCAAACCCATCGCCAAAAAACAGCTCGGTCCAGTAGGCATTGCGGATGCCGCCAGCCCGCCACACGTAGGCCGGTCCCCGCCAGGAGCCATTGTCCTGCATGCCTCCGTAGACGTGATAGGGGATTTCGTTGTCGAAGTTGATGTGGTAGAATTGCGCCAGCGGCAGGTTTTCTACAAAGCGCCAGTTTTCTCCGCGGTCATGGGTAATGGCCATGCCGCCATCATTGCCGTTGATCATGTAGCTGGGATCGTCAGGGTGAATGTACCAGGCATGGTGGTCGGGGTGAACCCGGGCATAGGGAATGAACGTCTCCCAGCTGTGGCCCCCGTCTTCAGATTTGGTGACGGTAGAATGAAGGGAGTAAATCCGGTTTTCGTTGCTGGGGTCGACAAAGATATCCGCATAATAAAAAGGCCGGTTGCCGATATGCTCATCGGTACTCAGGCGGCGAAAGCTACGGCCGCCATTGTCAGAACGATAAAACGCATTCTCCTCAGATTCTACCAGCGCATAAACCCGCTCCGGCTCACCCGGCGCAATGGCCAGGCCGATCCGGCCTAGCTCTCCCTCAGGCAAGCCATCGGTTTGGGTCCGCTTTTCCCAGTGTTTTCCTCCATCCAGGGTCACAAATATCCCTGACCCTTCTCCCCCGGACTCAAAGAACCAGGGCCAGCGACGAAATTCCCACAGGGCCACGATCAGCTTATTGGGGTTCACCGGATCCATGACCATATCAGCTACGCCGGTGCGGTCATTGCCGGAAAGGATGCGGCTCCAGGTTTCGCCCCCATCGGTGGTTTTGTAAACCCCTCTGGCTTGAGATTCGCCCCAAGCAGGTCCCTGCGCCCCCACATACACGATGTCGGGATTGGTGGGGTGAATGAGGATGCGGTGAATGGTGCGCGTTGTTTCCAGCCCCATCAGGGTCCAGGTCTGACCGGCATCGAGGCTGCGGTAAATGCCGTAACCGCTGGACTGGGAGTTGCGGGGGTTGCCTTCGCCGGTTCCCGCCCAGACCACGTCAGGATTCGAAGGGGCCACGGCCACGGCCCCGATGGATTGGAGGGGCTGCTCATCAAAAACCGGCTTCCAGCTGATGCCGCCGCTTTCGGATTTCCATAGCCCGCCAGAAGCCGTCCCCACGTAAATAACCGTCGGCTGCTGCCGGGGCACGTCGATGCTGGTGACCCGTCCGCTCATACCGGCGGGACCGATAGAACGGGGAGACATGGCCTTGAAGCGGGTCAGGTCCAACTCTTGACCGACTACCGGGCAGGCCACAACGAGCAGGAGCAACCCCCCAAAGATCGCTTGTAGAAAGGTTTTCATGTAAGATGATCAGATTGGTGAAGAGGGGAAAAATGGGAAATTTTGCCCGTAAAAACCAACCCTTACCTTTTTCAGCCGGGGCTTTCCTATAAAAAAGTAGGCCATGGGGCCCCAAGTACTACCCGTTTCCGAATGGGTGCGTACTAAACGGGGAAATCCCCTAACTTACCAGCCTTGCCAGCGGAGAATTACAAATTCCGGCTTTAGTCGGCGCTAATCGCAGATTAGCGCCGGGAAAAGGTGAAAAATCCGCAAGTCTGGAAATCCAGCCGAGCCTACGGCTTTTGCCCCACAGCAACGGCGCTTGAACTGGCTGTTACTCCTCAAAGCCAATCACCCGGAATTCGGTCCGCCGGTTGAGTTGCTTGTTGGTAGGAGAATCGTTGGGGGCTACCGGCTGGCTCTCGCCGTAGCCTTGGGCCTGCATCCGGTGAAACTCGATACCGGAGGCAGAGAGAAAATCCACCACCGCCTGCGAGCGCCGCTGGGAAAGGTTGAGGTTGTACCCCTCCGTAGCATCGCTGTCGGTATGCCCGGCAATTTCTACCACCAGGCTGGGATTTTGGCGCATGATATCGACCAGGCGTTCCAATTCTGCCACCGAAGCTTCCCGCAGGATGGCTTTATCCACGTCAAAATAGATGTGTTCCAGCACCAGTTGGGCGTCTTTTTCCAGCGGCTGAAGGGGCAGGTCGTAAGGGCGGCAGTCCTTGAGGTCCTCCAGGTGCACCTCCACTTCATCGACAAAGAAGAAGTACCCTTTGGCCTGGGCAGTGAATTCGTAGTTGCCAAACGGCAAGCAAAGCTCATAGGCCCCGCTTTCGTCCACGTTAAATTTGCGAAACTTTCGCCCGGAAGCGTCCTTCACCAATACCCCTGCCCCGGCGAGGGGGCGGCCGGTTTTGCCGTCGCGTACCCTGCCGCAGAGGCAGGCTTCGGTCGGAGCTTCGATCCGGGGCAGGTCGAGGTTTACCCGCACCCCGCGCCCGACGTGGCGTTCCTCCACGTCGAAGTAGTGGTTCACCGGTTGGTACCCTGCCTCAGCTCCTTCCAACCCATAATTGGTTCCAAAAGGCAACTCATAGCGGTAACTTCCATCCGCCTTCACCTCCAATTGGGCCATTACCTCCCCTTCGCTGGTCCGCAGCATCACCTCCGCATCGGGCAGGGCAATCAAGGTCTTGGCGTCGCGCACCTTGCCGTAGACAAAAGCCCCCTTGGGTAAGGAGAGGTAAATGTCCTTTTCCAGGTCGGAATCGGGCATGTCGAAAGTTTCGCGATAGACCGGTAAGCCCGGGGCCCGCACGATCAGGAGGTAGCCTTTCCCCGGCTTAGGGCAGAAGCGATAGCTGCCGTTTTCACCGGTAAGCTGGGTGGAAACGGTGGTTCCATGCGCCGTTTGCAGGGAAATGGGGGCCTCGGGAATGATGTGCTGGGTGTCGTCGTTGTAGACTTTGCCGAAGACGCAGGTCGTCCGCGGCCCTTCCCGGGCGGGTTCCTTCGCGGAGGTATTGCGATGCACATTGATGGCGTGGTCATTGACAGAGCTGGTCACAAAATCGGGGTCCCCATCGCCATCGAAGTCGCCGACGGCAATGCCTACGTTCCAGGCTCCTGACTTTATCTCCAGGCGTTCGCCCAATTTTCCCCGGCCATCATTGAGGTGAAAACTCACCGCATGGTCGACCGTGGAGGCGGTGATCACATCGAGGTCCCCGTCAAGGTCGAAGTCCCCGATGACCAGCGAGCAGTTGTGGTCGCCGGAGATGAGTTCTTGGCTCAGGACAAAAGTACCGGTCTCAGTCTGGAGGTGGAGGCAAAGTTTTTTGTCCATGTAAGAGGCCGTGACCAAGTCGAGGAGGCCATCGCCGTTGATGTCGGCTACGCCCAAGGCCCAGTTGGCGGCACCGGAGCGCTCAGCTCGGGGCGGGGCAAAGCGTCCCTGGCCCAGGCCGTAGTGCAGGTAGATGCGCCCGTCGTCACAGCCTGCGATCAGGTCGGGCTGCCCATCTCGGTCGAGGTCGGCGATGCACACCGCCCGCGGCCCTCGCCCCGTGGGGAGCAGGGGGCCGGGGGTAAAATGCCCTTTTCCGTCGCCCCAGTAGGGGTGCAGCGCATGGGTGGTGACGGCCGCGACCAACAAGTCGGCATGGCCATCGCCATTGAGGTCGGCTGTGGCGACATCATGGGCCATGATGCCTGTTTTGAGGACCTGAAGCTGGCCCAGCCCGCCCCGGCCGTCATTCATCAGCACGCACAGTTTGCCTTTGAGCGAAACGGTAGCGACATCGGGCCAGCCATCGCCGTTGGCATCGAAGGTGCAGAGGCCACGGTGGTCACGCTGAGCTGGGTAAGAGGCGGAACGAGCAAAATTTCCCGCGCCATCATTGTAGTGGACGTGTACCTGCCCGTCCAGTTTGGAGGCGGTAAGGATGTCGAGGTGGCCGTCCCGATCCATGTCGGCGGTGGCTACGTCCCAGTTTTGCTCCCCAGAGCGATAGGAATATTTGGGCACAAATACGGTGGAGGAAATAAAAATGGTGCTATCGTGCCCGGAACGATTGGCCACCTGCCCCAAAAGAGAACAGGGAATCAGCCAGCCGCTCGCCAGCCAACCCAGGATCCAAATACGCAAATTGAACATGGCCAAGTGAGGGGTAAAGTGACAAATGAGGCCCGCCGCGTGCCAGCCCTTTACACAAAATCAAACGTTCCAAATCTTGGATTTTTCTCCAATAATTAATTGCCAGAATCCAAGTTATGCTTACACAGGTAAGGTAGCGAGCCAAACAATTCTTTCCCGCATCGTCTCGTATTAGTAGGCAGTTCAGGTGAGCAAACTGTCAGCTGCCACGGCAGCCCGTTTTTCAGAAATTTAACCGATTACCAACCCAACTGCTATATGGCCAACTCACAAGCCACTCGACTTGAGCTACTCAAAGGCAACCTCACCCAGCTACAGGTGGACGCGCTGGTCAATGCCGCAAACGCCTCTTTAATGGGAGGGAGTGGGGTTGACGGGGCGATTCACCGGGCAGGAGGCCCGGCAATATTGGCTGCATGCAAGCAAATCCAAGCTGAGCAGGGCGAGCTGCCTACGGGGGAGGCCGTTATCACCACGGGTGGAGAATTAGCGGCAAGCTATGTCATCCATACGGTAGGCCCTGTCTGGCATGATCACCCTGCCTCACAGGCACGCGAGCTGCTCCAAAAATGCTATGAGAGCTGCCTGAGGCTCGCTCACGGCCAAGGCCTGCGCTCCCTGGCCTTTCCCAACATCAGCACCGGGGCCTACGCCTTTCCCAAAGACCAGGCCGCCGATATCGCGCTGAAAACGGTCACGACTTACGTCGAAAAGCATCCTACTGCTTTCGACCGGATCGTCTTTGTCTGTTTTGACCCGGAAAACTACCGGCTTTATGAGGCATTGATGTTGTAAATTCACAACCTACCGACAGAAGCGGAAGTTGCGCCCCAACTCAGGGTGATTTTCCTGCGTATTGTGGAGCATGTTTCGTAATTTGAGGTTATGCCTCATGGTTTCTCCAGGCTTTTTCCGCTCAACCTCTTTTTCCATGCTGCGTCCAGCTCTGCTGCCCTTTTTCCTGTTCATGTGGCTCGCCTTGGGGTTATCCTCACCGGTGCTGGCACAAATGGACACGACTGAAACAAAGTCCTATGAGCCCCGCTTTCGGGTCTACACCTATGAAGGGGAGCAATACATGTTTGGCCGCCTAAAAGGGGTGGACATCACCGCCAATAAGCCCAACCGGCGACAGCTCAAGCGGGGCCGCCGCCGCTTGGCCCGCTACACCCGCTTACAGTGGAATGTCCACAAAGTGTACCCCTACGCCGTCAAAGTCTCTCAGGTCCTGGAAGAACTCGACCATGAGATGAAGAACCTCAGCGAATCCAAAGACCGCAAGAAATACATCAAGGAAAAGGAAAAATCCCTCTTTGGTGACTATGAAGAAGATGTGCGTAAAATGACCCGCTCTCAGGGCAAATTGCTGGTCAAACTTATCAGCCGACAAACCAGCCGCAGCACCTTTAGCCTGATCAAGGAGACCAAAAGCGGCGCCGCGGCCATTTTTTGGCAATCTATCGGCTTGATCTTCGGCATCAACCTCAAAACCGATTGGAACCCAGAAGACGACGCGATGCTCGAAGACATTGTACGCGAACTCGACAGTGGCGGCTACAACATTGCCTACCGGCAATACAACTACAGCCTCAGGTAGCCGCCCGACTTCTCCCCTACATACCATTGAAGCACTAATTTAGGCAGGCGAGGCATTTGTCCGCCCAGGCAGGACAACTGTATCCAGAATTTCCGTAATTTGATTCTTCTTTTCGGAACATTCGCCTTTTATGTCTATTCAAAAACCAAAAATCCCGGTCATCTTTCTTTCTGTGGCCAATGAGCGCAGCGAAGATGGGTTTTTGCGGCAGCTAACAACAGAACTCAAGGACATCATGTGGACCTTCGAATCGGCCGTCAGGCGGCAGCGGGTACAGTTAAAAGTGGTACCTGCGGTGGAGCAGGAAGAAATAGCAGCCGTTTTTCAGGACGAATGGTATGAGGATCGGGTGTGGGTTTTTCACTATGGCGGCCATGCCGATGAGGAGGGGTTGTGGCTGGAAAATGGGGCTGGGGGAAACCAAGCCTTTTTTTCCATGGGCCTCTCTCGCTTCTTGGGGGCACAGCAAGGTCTCAAGCTCGTTTTTCTCAACGCCTGCGCCACCGCCGCCCATGCCGAAGCGCTGGTGCAGCATGACATCCCGGCCGTCATCGCCACCTCCCGCAAGATCAGCGACGTGCAGGCCCGCAAGTTTGCCCGCATCTTTTACCGGGGGCTGGCCAATGGCGCCACCATCCTCGAATCTTACCAAGAGGCCGAGGGCATGTTGCTGGGAGAATTTGGCCCGGATGCCTTCCGCCCGGATAGCCAAAGCGGGGCCCTGATGTGGGAAGATGCCGGCCCCTTGGAATCTGGCCTTGACCTACCCTGGCGCTTGTTTCACAAACCTGATGCTGACTTTTTCCTTTCCAATTGGCGGCTCTTCCATGCCCTCAAAGCACCAAGCGCTGATACCCAAGCGGGGGATCCAGCGATGTTTGTGGGAGAAGAAATCAATAACTATCGCATTGAAGAGCTGCTGGGCGTGGGCTCAATGGGAGCCGTTTACCGGGCCGTCCACAGCAGCCTGAACGAGGAGCGGGCCATCAAGATCACCCATCGGGTACGCCGGGGCTATGAGTTGCTTAAAGACGTGGTGCTGGCCGGCAACAAAGGCCTCAGCTCCATCGAACATCCCAACGTGGTGCGGTTTTATGACGTGGGAGAGGTCGTGATGGAAGGAGAAAAGCGCCTGTACATGGTCATGGAATTGGTCAAAGGGGAGCGGCTGGACAAAGTGGATCATACCCCCTACCGGCAGGATCCGGAACGTTTTGTGGACTTGGCGGTGCAAGTTGCTTCAGGCCTGGAAGCCGCGCACAACACCAAATTCACCGATGCCGCTGGTATGCCCCGCGAAGGCATTGTACATGGCAACATCAAAACCCGAAAGATCCTCTTTACCCCAGAAGGCAAGCCCAAGCTGATCGACTTTATGTTTACGGACCTGAGCCGCAGCCCGCAAATCGAACTTGCGGTGCCTTCTGCGGTAGTCGCCCGTGACCGAGCTGAGCGTATAGACGATTTTTTTCCGCCGGAGGTCCTGAAGGGAAAGGCCGGCTTGAGTCGCTTGACCGATATCTATGCCCTGGGGGCAGTGTTTTTTGAGGTAATTACTGACAAACGCGTGGGAGAAGTGGAATGGGAGCGCCTTGGCGATATGCATGAACTGCTACGCAACCAATCCCGCAAGTTTCCGTTGCACCTAAGTCAGGTAATTTACGATGCTACCCACCCCGACCCAGAAGCCCGTACCCAGACTGTAGGGGCCCTGATTGATGCCCTGCTTTCGCGGTCTGGATGGATCAAAAAATTAATGGCCTGGTTCAGACGGATATAAGGTCGGGTTGATATTTTTAGGGGAAAATACCGTACCCTAGCAATATTCCCCCAAACCTATTCGTTGAACTTCTCAAAAATGGAATATTACTATTATTCGGCAAATTTACCTACTGGTTTACAGATAGTTAAGAAGAGAGCCACAAATGTGATCAGTAACTCACTTCCCCTTTTGAATTCTTTCTAAACCAGAACCTTTGCAACTTTTATTACGTTATTATCATAGATATTACATTGGTTGGTAAAAACTTGGAATGCTGGCTAAAGGGTACTTTATTACCATTAAGCTTTATTTCCGCGAAAAGCGATACTCCAGTAATATTAATTATATGAAAATGAGATTGTCTTCAGTCAATCAAGCCCATGTTAACCCAAACCTTTGAACTATGGCACAGAAGATAGATAGAAATGAAGTGAATGAGATGCAGGAAGCCAACAGCCTCGAACGTCAGTTGCTCCACATCCGCGATGCCTTCCGGCAGCACCAGAATGGTATCCGGCAGAAGTATAAAATTTCTGCCAACGAGATGGAGATTATCCTCTACGTTTATAACCATGGTCCCCAACGTATGAAGACCATCGGTGAGGAATTTCGCATCAAATTTTCTACCCTGACGAGCCTCGTCGATAAGATCGAACGTCTCAACCTCGTCAAGCGCGTAAACTCGAAAGAAGACCGCCGCTCTATTTTGGTGACCGTGACCAAAAAAGGTAAGAAAATGCTCGAAGAGTATGACAGCCAAATTAAATCCCTGGCCGTACGTATCTCCGAAATTTCCGATACCTCCAATTTTGTCGCCACCCTTGAAAAAGTAACCAACGGCGCAGATTAGGCCTCCCAGGATCGTTCTGGCCCTGCACGAAGCTTCACTTCTTTCCCACGCATCCGTTTTGTCTTTTTGGCAAAACGGATGCGTGTGTTTAGGGGAGAGGTTACGACCCGAAATCAAACCGCCCGAGCCCCTTTCCCCGCAAAAGCCGGGGCCGTTTGCCATTTGATCAATGGAGATTTGGTCGCAAGCTTTTATCTTTGGTTTATGAGCATCAAAACTTTTATCGCCAAAGTCTGGTCCCGCCGTCGGCAGCGGCAGATCGAGCAAGTCAGTCACCAAGCCCTGGCCTGGCAGCAACGTACCTTCGATGAGCTAATCAAAGCGGGCAGGCAGACTGCCTTTGGCCACGACCATGCCTTCCACGAAATTGAGACCTACGCCGATTTTCAGGCCCGGGTGCCAGTACGCGACTATGAGGCCGCCCGCCCTTGGCTCGACCGGGTCGCCCAAGGGGAGGCTGATGTGACCTGGCCCGGTAAACCACTCTACCTGGCCAAAACTTCGGGAACCACTTCTGGCGCCAAATACATCCCCATTACCCGTGAAAGCATCAAAAAGCAGATCCTGGGTGCACGCGACACCCTCATGGCCTACATCGCCGAAACCGGCAACGCCAGTTTCCTTGATGGCAAGATGATGTTTCTCTCTGGCAGCCCGGAAATCGACCAAAATGAAGCGGGTATCCCTACCGGCCGCCTTTCCGGGATCGTCAACCATTTTGTCCCCCGCTACCTCCAAACCAACAAGGTTCCCAGCTACGAGGTTAACATCATTGAGGACTGGGAAGAAAAGGTCAAGCAGATCGTCAAAGAGGTCCATACCCAAGACCTGCGGCTGATATCGGGGATCCCGCCCTGGGTGCAGATGTTTTTTGAAGAATTGGAGGCCCAGACCGGCAAGCAGCCCCTGGAAGTGTGGCCCAACCTC
>CAZIVQ010000040.1:0-11008 GCA_964542415.1 uncultured Bacteroidia bacterium
TGAAGTTCGAGATGCTCGTCTTGGCGATGGTCACCACGGGGCGTTGCCCCGAAACCATGGCCATCTCTTCTACCGTAGCGTCGATGAGCTTCTTGTCAGAAACGGCATCTCCTACCCCGCGGTTGATCACGATCTTTTCCAGATGCGGCACCTCCATGATGGTGGAGTAGTTAAATTCCTTGGTGAGGGCCGGGATGATGTCCTCTTTGTACTTTACAAAAAGTCTCGGTTCGTATTTCATCAGTCGTTGGTTGGGTCAGGTATTGGAGCGAGGATGTCACGGCCTCATATTCCCCCACCTGCCGGTTTACTTTATTTCTTCTCCACTTTTCTTACCGTACCGGATCCAGCCTTTGCTGCCTTCGGCGCGGCGACGGCCAATCCGGGTTGGGGTTTTGCTCGAGGGATCAATGAGCATCAGGTTAGAGACATGAATGGCTGCTTCCTGCTCGATGATCCCTCCATCAGGGTTGTCCTGCGTAGGTTTCATGTGCTTTTTGACTAAGCGCATGCCCTCTACGATGGCGGTTTGCTTTTCAGGGTAGACGACCAGGATGCGCCCTTCGCGGCCACGATCGGCCCCGGTGAGGATGCGGACGTTGTCCCCTTTCTTTATGTGCAATTTGTTCTTTGACATGATCCGTGTTGTTGCCTGTATGAGAATAGCCAGCCCGGAAAGGCGTGTAGCAAATTTGCCTAGAGCACCTCTGGAGCGAGCGAAACGATCTTCATGTAGCCGTTTTCGCGAAGTTCACGAGCGACTGGGCCGAAGATACGGGTGCCGCGAGGACCTCCGTCAGTGGAAAGCAGCACGGCGGCGTTGTCGTCAAAGCGGATATAAGATCCGTCTTTGCGACGCTTTTCCTTAGCCGTTCGCACAATCACAGCCTTTACTACGTCTCCCTTTTTCACACTGGAAGAAGAGTCGGCGGCCTTGACGCTGCAAACAATACGGTCTCCTACGCGAGCGTAGCGACGGCGGGTACCACCGAGGACGCGGATGCAGAGCAACTCTTTGGCTCCGCTATTGTCTGCGACTTTGAGTCTGGATTCTTGTTGAATCATCTTGTTGAGTCTCCTTAGGGTACTACTTAGCTTTTTCTAAAACTTCTATCAGACGCCAGCGCTTCCGCTTGCTCATCGGGCGAGTTTCCATGATGCGGACGGTGTCACCGATGCCGCACTCATTGCTCTCGTCATGGGCCATGAAGGTAGAGGTTTTGTTAACAAACTTCCCGTAGACCGGGTGCTTGACTTTTCGTTCTACCGCCACGACAATGGACTTGTCCATTTTGTCACGAATAACCTTGCCGACGCGTACTTTTCGGAGGTTACGCTCTATGGTTTTTTCTTCGCTCATGCCTCTTCAGTATTGATTTGCGATACTTCCCCGGTTTGCACCTCTTCCCCTTGGCGTTGCCGCAGGATGGTTTTGAGCCGGGCAATGTTCCGGCGCAGCGCCCGAATTTCGGAGGGATTTTCGATATCTGAGACTGCGTGGTTAAGGCGCAGGCGCAACATAGAATCCGACTCGTCCTTCAGGCGGGCCTTGATTTCATCGGTGGTGAGTTCTCGAATGTCCTTAGCCTTCATAACTGCTAGCCTTGAAGATCTCTTCTGGTGATAAATTTAGTTTTGACCGGCAGCTTGTTGGCTGCGAGCCGGAGGGCTTCACGCGCTACGGCTTCCGGCACCCCATCGAGTTCGAAAAGGATATGGCCGGGTTTGACCGGGGCTGCCCAGTATTCGGGGTTCCCTTTTCCCTTACCCATACGAACCTCAGCAGGTTTTTTGGTAATGGGCTTGCTAGGGAAAATACGGATCCACATGTTTCCTTCACGACGCATCGCTCGGGAGATGGTGATCCGGCAAGCTTCGATTTGCCGGGCCGTGATATAGTGGGTCTCCAGGCTTTTGAGTCCATAGGACCCGAATGATATCTCAGTGCCCCGCTGTGCGTTGCCCTTCAATCTGCCCTTTTGGACCTTTCTGCGTTTTACTTTTCTCGGCTGTAACATCGATGATGAATATTTGACGTTTGCTCATGGGCTGCTACTTCTTTTTGCGGGACAAGCAAAAGACGGAGCAGTCAAAGGAAAACCTTTCTATCTTCTGCCACCTCCACCGCCTCCGCGACGTTTGCCACCGCCGCCACCACCACCGCGCTTACGGTCAGTACTGGTTTGGGGTGCGAGGTCGACTTTGCCGAAGAGTTCTTTTTTGAAGATCCACACCTTCACCCCAATGGTGCCTTGAATGGTGTGCGCTTCTACCAAGGCGTAGTCGATGTCGGCACGCAGGGTCTGCAACGGAATCCGGCCCTGCTTGTACTGCTCGACCCGGGCCATTTCAGCCCCTCCCAAACGACCAGAACACATGATCTTAATGCCTTCGGCTCCGGCGCGCATGGTTGAAGCCAAGGATGACTTCATGGCGCGGCGAAAAGAAACCCGGCCTTCGAGCTGGTTGGCGATTTGCTGTCCTACCAAGGTGGCATCGAGTTCGGGGCGCTTGATTTCGAAGATGTTGATCTGCACTTCTTTCTCCGTGATCTTCTTGATCTCTTCTCGCAGCTGATCGACATCTTTCCCGCCTTTACCGATTACAATCCCTGGGCGCGACGTATGCACCGTGATGGTGATTTTCTTGAGGGTTCGCTCGATCACGATGCGAGAGATCCCCCCACGCGGGATACGCGCGTTGATGTAGGCACGGATCTTCTCATCTTCGATCAATTTGTCGGAGAAGTCTTTTCCGCCGTACCAGTTGGATTCCCAGCCCTTAATGATGCCGAGCCTCAGTCCGATAGGATGTGTCTTCTGTCCCAATTTCTTGTATGTTAATTAAACTTCTTCTTCCTCAAATAAATCTTGGGGGATCGGGGCGATTTCCAAGGTTACATGGCAATACCGCTTCCGGATCAGGTGAGCCCGCCCCTGTGGAGCTGGCCGCAGGCGTTTGAGCATCCGGGCACTGTCGACTGTCACCTCCTTCACGTAGTGAGTGCCTACGTCTACCCGCTCGCCTTCAAACTTTTCTTCAAAGCTGGCGATGGCAGACTTAAGCAGTCGCCGCACTGCGGGTGCGGATGCTTTGGTGGTAAGCTTGAGCACGTTGAGTGCATCAAACACTTCCCTTCTGCGAATCTGGTCGACTACCAAGCGCATCTTGCGCGCGGAGGACCGGTAGTTCTGCAAGGAAACTACAGCACGCTCTTCCTTGGCGTCTTTGCGCGCCTGGGCTACTGCCCGCTTACGCTTAGGGCCTTTGGGAATCCCGGCTTGGATTTTCTCCTTGCGGGTCAATTTGGTGTTTTCCGCCATCGTACTACTTTCTTTTGTCTCCTTTTCGGTTTCCGGCGTGTCCACGGAAGGTGCGCGTAGGAGAAAACTCTCCCAACTTGTGTCCGACCATGTTTTCGGTGATGTAGACCGGGATGAACTTGTTGCCATTATGTACGGCGATGGTATGTCCCACGAAATCGGGGGAAATCATAGAACGGCGCGCCCAAGTCTTGATCAGGCGTTTGCTCCCACCATCATTCATCCGCATGACCTTGCGCTCCAGCTTTGGATCGATGAAAGGTCCTTTTTTAAGTGATCTTGCCATATCAGCACTAGCTTTATGCGGCTGCCACGGAGGGCCACCGGCGAGTTCCGGTTATCGTTTCTTCTTTTTGCGACTAATGATAAAGCGGTTAGACGCTTTCTTTTTCTTGCGGGTCTTGTACCCTTTGGCGGGCAGGCCCTTACGGCTCCGAGGATGTCCCCCAGAGGAACGGCCTTCACCCCCACCCATCGGGTGGTCTACCGGGTTCATCACCACCCCACGGGTATGTGGACGCTTGCCCAACCAGCGGTTACGACCCGCTTTACCAATGTCGATGTTCTGATGCTCGGCGTTGCCTACGGTACCAATGGTAGCATAGCAGCTGCTCAGCACCATTCGGGTCTCACCAGAGGGAAGGCGCAAAACTACATACTTACCTTCGCGGGCGGTGAGCTGGGCAAAAGTCCCAGCCGAGCGAGCCATGACGCCTCCCTTTCCGGGTTGCAGCTCAATGTTATGCACGGCCGTACCTAGCGGGATGTGGGCGAGCTTCATGCAGTTACCTATGGCAGGCTCTACGGTTTCACCCGAGATGACCGTCTGGCCAAGGATGAGCTTTTCGGGAGCTAGCATATAGCGCTTTTCCCCATCAGCATAGTAGAGCAGAGCGATACGGGCAGAACGGTTGGGATCGTATTCGAAGGCATGGACCGTCGCCGGAATGCCGTGCTTGTCTCGCTTGAAGTCGATCACACGATAGCGACGCTTGTGCGCCCCTCCACGATGCCGCATCGTCATGCGCCCTTGACGGTTGCGGCCGCCAAAGCTTTTTATCGGTGCGGTCAGCGATTTTTCCGGGGTAGACTTGGAGACATTCTCAAAGTCTGAAACGGAACGTTGGCGCTGGCCGGGAGTGGTCGGTTTTAGTTTTCGGATTCCCATCTTCTCGGTTTTCTAGCCGTTTAAATGTGCTTATAAAAGTCGATCTCCTGCCCCTGGGCCAAGGTTACGATGGCCTTTTTGTAGTTGGGAGATTTGCCGGTGATCACGCCTCGCTTGGAGTAGCGGTTGCGGCGCTTCCCGCGAACGATCATGGTTTGCACGCCTTCTACTTCGACCTCATACACCCGCTGCACCGCAGCTTTAATGTCTGACTTGGAAGCATCCATGTCGACTTCAAAGCCATACTTAGGCATGCCGCGCTCGGTGTAGAGCGCTGTTTTTTCGGTGATAATAGGCCGCTTCAGTATTCCCTTCATGGCTTTATTTGGCTAAACGTTCGTTGACGATTGACACAGCATCTTCGAGGAAGAGGACCGTATCGGCATTGATGATGTCGTAGGTATTGAGGTCAGTTGCCATCAATACCTGGGTCTTGGGCAGGTTGCGTCCAGAAAGAAAGAGGTTTTCATTCTTCTCTGGGAGCACCACCAGCACTTTCTTGCCGACCAGTTCGAGGCTACGCAAGATGCTGAGGAACTCGCGGGTTTTGGGGGCTTCAAACTCAAAGTTTTCTACCACCTTGACCGCTTCGTTTTTGGCTTTATGCGACAGGGCAGACCGGCGGGCGAGGACTTTCTCCTTGCGGTTAAGCCGAAAGCCGTGATTGCGAGGGCGGGGGCCAAAAGTAGTCCCTCCATGGCGCCAAAGGGGGGATTTGCGGTCCCCGGCCCGGGCGTTGCCGGTCCCTTTTTGCCGGTATGGCTTCTTGCCCGTACCGTGTACTTCGCTACGCTCTTTGGCTTTCGAAGTACCTTGACGGCGATTAGCCTGAATCAGGCGCACATCTTGATAGATGGCGTGATCGTTGGGAGTCTCCAGGCCGAATACGTTGTCAGCCAATTCGACGGAGCGACCGGTGGTTTCTCCCTGTATGCTGTATACTGCTGCTTCCATTTTATTTCTCGACAATAACGTATGAGCCTTTGTGTCCAGGAATAGATCCCGATACCACGAGGAGATTTTTCTCAGGAATAACCTTGAGGATACGGAGGTTTTGCACCTTGATGCGGTCAGTGCCCATCCGGCCTCCCATGCGCATGCCTTTAAAAACACGCGAAGGGGTAGAGCCTGGCCCGAGTGAACCCGGAGCGCGCTCCCGATTGTGCTGACCGTGGGTACGGCCCCCAACTCCTCTAAAGCCATGGCGTTTGACTACGCCCTGAAAGCCTTTGCCTTTGGAGATGCCGACGATGTCAACAAACTCTCCTTCTTCAAAAATATCTACACTCACCGTGTCGCCTAGTTTGAGCTCGAGATCCAGGTCCTCGAAGGAAAACTCTACAACTTTGCGCTTAGGAGTAGTACCGGCCTTATCGAAATGGCCTTGCAGGGGCTTGGAGGTACTTTTCTCCTTGGCCTCGTCGAAGGCTAACTGGATGGCGCTGTATCCATCTGTCTTTCCGTTTTCCCGGGCTTCGTCCGTTTTCACCTGTGTGACGACGTTAGGCTCGGCGTAGATAAGGGTGCAAGCGATATTCTTCCGATTTTCATCGAAGATGCTTGTCATCCCTATTTTCTTACCTATGATTCCTGCCATCTTTGCTTGGAATTATGCGTTTTTACAGTAGCGGGTAGCACGACAGCTCTGCTTGCCTGGGGCAAAGAGCGAGAGACGTACCACCATTCTCAAACTTTGATCTCAACGTCGACTCCACTAGGCAGCTCGAGCTTCATCAGCACATCTACCGTCTTGGAGCTAGAGCTAAAAATGTCGATCAGACGCTTGTAAGAGCTGATCTCGAACTGCTCGCGCGACTTTTTATTGACGTGCGGTGAGCGGTTAACCGTAATGATAGAACGCTCGGTCGGCAGGGGGATCGGCCCGGAGACGACGGCACCCGTACCCTTTACCGTGCGTACGATCTTCTCAGCAGACTTGTCGACCAAGTTATGATCGTACGATTTGAGTTTGATTCTAATCTTCTGGGTCATTGCGATATGGTTAGAACGGTATAGGGAACGCCTATACTTTGGTCAGACCTTTGGCCTTGGCGATCACCTCTTCCTCAATGCTGGAGGGGGCCTGTTCGTAGTGAGAAAACTGCATGGTGGACTGGGCCCGGCCCGATGAAATGGTCCGCAGGTCGGTCACGTATCCAAACAGCTCGGAGAGGGGCACTTTGGCCTTGACAACTTTGGAGTTGCCCCGGTCACTCATGCTCTCAATTTTGCCGCGACGCTTGTTCAGGTCACCGACTACCGAGCCCATGTAATCTTCTGGAGTCACCACTTCTACGGCCATGATGGGCTCCTTGAGTATTGCCCCGGCGCTTTTGGCCGCATGACGGAAAGCCAAGCGTGCCGCTTGTTCAAACGACAGCTGATCGGAGTCCACGGTGTGAAAGCTTCCATCATAGAGGCGTACCCGCAAACCATCGAGGGGATAGTCAGCCAGTACCCCATCAGCCATCGCTGATTTAAATCCTTTCTCGATCGAAGGGATAAATTCTTTGGGGACGTTGCCACCTTTAATGTCATTGACAAACTCGTAGCCCTCTCCCGATTCAGTCGGTCCGATTTCAACCTGGATGTCGGCAAACTTACCCCGTCCACCGGTCTGCTTCTTGTACACCTCACGATGGTTGATCGGCTTGGTCAAAGCTTCACGGTAAGATACCTGGGGACGACCTTGGCTCACTTCTACCTTGAATTCGCGACGCAGACGGTCGACGATGATTTCGAGGTGAAGTTCTCCCATACCGGCGATAATGGTTTGGCCAGACTCTTCGTCAGTAGATACCTGGAAGGTCGGGTCCTCTTCCGCCAGTTTTACCAAGCCATTGGTCAGCTTGGACTCATCCTTCTGCGTTTTGGGTTCCACGGCCAGTTTGATCACCGGCTCGGGGAAGGTAATAGATTCCAATATGAGGGGATGAGTCAGGTCAGTGAGGGTATCCCCCGTGCGAATATCCTTGAAGCCTACGCCTGCGGCAATGTCGCCAGCGGCTACGCTATCGATCTGATTCTGCTTGTTGGAGTGCATCTGCAGGATGCGGCTGATCCGCTCCTTGTTGCCGGTGCGGTTGTTCAGGATATAAGAACCGCCTTCGAGGGTACCGGAGTACACCCGGAAGAATGCCAGACGCCCTACATAAGGATCGGTCATGATCTTAAAGGCCAGGGCCGTAAAGGGCTCGGTAGGATCTGGATGGCGGGGTTCTTTCTTCTCGGTATCTGGGTTGATCCCTTCGATTTCGGGGATATCCAGCGGAGAAGGCAGGAGGGAGCATACCATGTCCAGCAGGGTCTGCACACCTTTATTTTTGAAAGCCGAGCCACACATCATGGGCGTGATAGCGAGGTCGAGGGCTGCCTTGCGTAGGGCCCCGAGCATCTCTTCCCGGGTGATGGAATTAGGATCCTCAAAATACTTTTCCATGAGGGCCTCGTCATATTCGGCGATGGCCTCAATCATGTGGGTACGCCATTCATCGGCAACATCCACCAAGTCATCGGGAATCGGGATTTCCTCCCAGGTCATCCCAAAGTCTTCCTCATTCCAGACATATGCCTTGAGGTCAAGCAAATCTATCACTCCACGGAAGTCAGCTTCTGCCCCGATAGGTACCTGGATGGGTACCGGGTTTCCGCCGAGCATTTCTCCTACCTGCTTGACTACGGAAAAGAAATCTGCGCCGGAACGGTCCATCTTATTGACGAAACCAATACGGGGTACGCGGTACTTGTCCATCTGACGCCAGACAGTTTCACTTTGGGGCTCCACCCCACCTACGGAGCAGAAAAGAGCTACGGCTCCGTCGAGTACCCGCAGGGAACGCTCTACCTCCACGGTAAAGTCCACGTGGCCCGGGGTATCAATGATGTTGACCCGGTGCTCAATATCTTTATATGTCCAGAAGGTGGTGGTGGCCGCTGAAGTAATGGTGATCCCGCGCTCCTGCTCCTGCTCCATCCAGTCCATTACGGCTGCACCATCGTGTACCTCTCCGATCTTATGTGTGATCCCGGTGTAGAAAAGAATACGCTCGGTGGTCGTCGTTTTACCTGCGTCGATGTGCGCAGAGATGCCGATGTTCCGGGTATCTTTTAAGGGTATCTTTTTCATGACGATAGATTCTGAGTGAACTGATGACTATATAAGGAAATGCCTGAGGATGATTAGAAGCGGAAGTGAGAAAATGCCTTATTGGCATCAGCCATCCGGAGAGTATCTTCTTTTTTCTTGACAGCTCCGCCTTCATTTTTGGAAGCGGCGATCAATTCATTGGCAAGTTTATCATCCATAGACTTACCATTACGTGCTTTGGCGTAGCGGATGAGCCACCGAATACCGAGACCAAGGCGGCGCTTGGGTTTCACTTCGGTAGGCACCTGAAAGGTAGCCCCGCCCACGCGACGGCTTTTTACCTCCAGCGGAGGCATGGCATTGTTGACTGCCGTTTTGAAGACCTCGAGCCCGGAGCTTCCGGTACGCTGCTCGATGATATCCATGGCTCCATAGAAGATGTTGAAAGCCGTGCTTTTCTTACCGTCTACCATCAAGCTATTGACAAACTTGGTGACGAGCTCATCTTTATACCGGGGATCCGGCGTAATTAGGCGATTTTTTGCGCGCGATTTTCTCATGACTCAGCTTACTTTTTAGGTCTTCTCGTACCGTACTTCGAGCGGCCTTGCATACGGCCATCGACACCGGCGGTGTCCAAAGCACCGCGGACTACGTGATAACGCACCCCGGGCAGGTCTTTTACCCGGCCCCCGCGTACCAATACAATCGAGTGCTCTTGCAAGTTGTGGCCTTCTCCACCAATATAGGCATTCACCTCTTTCTGGTTGGTCAGGCGTACACGAGCTACTTTTCGCAGGGCTGAGTTTGGCTTCTTAGGCGTGGTGGTATACACCCGCAGACAAACCCCGCGACGCTGCGGGCAAGAATCAAGCGCTGGAGACTTGCTTTTCTCGTGCTTGACTTTTCTTCCTTTTCGTACTAACTGCTGTATCGTTGGCATAAGTTTACCGTTGCTTAAAAGCGGCTGCAAAGATATACAAAGTCGGCCCGCTATCCAAATGGGCCAGCAAGCATGTCCCAAACGTGCGAAGGCAAGTGCCTGCAAACTAGCAGAGCAACCTGTTCAGTGGCAAAATGTCGAGGATTCGGAGGGAAGCCTTATCCTGGACAAATAGCCGGATAAAGCCACAAACTTAGTTGCAGGCAAAAGAAATTGCCCATCACCGTGTTTTTTCCTTCCGGGATACCTCGGCCCATATGAGGACGGAGACATTGCCATGAAAGGGGACAGCGTCCCAACACTTCCGTTTTAGAAAGAAGCTTTGTCAAGGCTTCCTTCAATTGGAGGCGCAAGTTACGCATATCTTATTCTATTTTCAAAGTCCTATCACAAGCTTTCTGATAACTCTTTTCCCTACCAAGGTTTAAATGAGTTAAAGCGCGTTTTGACCCGGTATTTTTTTATGCTCCCGCAGAAAGCCCCACCCCTGCCAAGTGCATCATGACCCCAGCGGCTCCACCAGAGGGGGAAACGACCGGACATCGAAAAGGGGAGAGGACCGTAAAGTCCCCTCCCCCTTTCACATGCTATACCTCCCACCCTCTCAAAGCCTCAAAATCTAATAACTCCATAAGTGGTGCTCAAATTCGATAAGCTCCTGCTTTCGGCGCGCAGCTTCTTGCAAGGTCCGCACCCCTTCGCCCCCGACGTTGATGAGGATGCTGTTGAAGATGCGGAGTTCCATCACCTCTTTGACTGAGCGGGCCTGGGCGTCATTGAAGCGAGTCTGCCACAAGGTTTGGTCGAGGCGGTCCTTGACGTCTTCCCACATGAAGCGGGCCAAGACTTTTTCCGGGAGCATCCCTGAGGGATCGACCCATACGACCTCAAAGAAGGCTGGCTTCTGCTCCATCATGGAACGGCGCTGGTCAAATATCCAGTCTTCGACCAGGTGAATCACCTCTTCGTAGACCCCGGTTTCGGGCGCGTCGAGTTTTTCTGATCCAGCTACGCCCGGGGCTTCCTCAAATGGCGAAGCCCAATCTTCGGCGCCTTCGTCCTCCCAACTGATGTCCCATTCATCCCCGCTGTAAGGGTTTTCTTCGAGAATTTCTTCCTCCTCTTCGGCATACCAATCGCCGCCCCCACTGAAAACCTGCTCGTTTTCACGCATCCGGGTGAGGACTTCCTCATAGCTGAGGGGCTGGTTCCAATCTTCGGGATGGTAGGCGACATATTCCCCATCCGCCAGGCCATTAAGCAAGGCCACGACCATCCCTTCTTTTTCAGGATAGCGCTCGCTATGGCCATAATAGTTAGAATGATGCTTGACCAGGGGGGCGTTCACCTTCTCGATAAGGCTGATCCGGTTGACTACCCGCTTACGCCAGAATTGATCGCTTTCGCGAATGTGAAGTTCTTCCTGACTGGTCGGCACAGCGGGCTGGGCCCAAGCTGCGGGCATCAGGCCTGCCAGCAACAGCAGG
>CAZIVQ010000041.1:0-10980 GCA_964542415.1 uncultured Bacteroidia bacterium
CCGGCGCAAATGTTTGCCCAGCCGGTAGGCTACGTGTCGGATATCCAGCAGGCGAATGATGGCTACCGTATCCAGGTGATAGAAGAAAAAATCCCGGCCGGGATCAAGCCCTTCGACAAGGCCAAATCGGAGGCGATCACCCGCTATCAGGATTACCTGGAGGCGCAGTGGCTGGAAGAATTGGCCCAAAAATACCCGGTAGAAATCAATGAAGAAGCCTTTGCGGATTTGTTCCAGTAAGCTGCTGCGCCTCCTGGGCGCGAGCTGTCTCGTCCTGCTCGGGGCGAGCTGCCAGCCGGGGAGCGATGCGCTGCCTGGGCAGGAGGTCGTGGCCCGCTACGGGAGCGAAGTCCTTCTGCGCCAAGAGGTAAATTACTTTACCCCGCCGGGCGTGAAAGGCGAAGACAGCGCCCGCTACGCCCAGCAGTACGTGGACGACTGGCTCCGGGCCCGGGCCCTCAACGAAGCCGCTGCCCAGGCCCTGCCCAACCTGGAAGACCGGGTAGCTTTCCTGAGCCGTCGCTATCGCGCCCGCCTCATCGAACACGAATACGCGCAGTGGCTGGCCCAAGAAGAGCGAGAACAGGTAAGGGTGACTGAAAAAGAGGTCAGAACTTACTACCAGGAACACCCCGAGGAATTTGCCAGCCCGACCAGTTATTTCCAATATTTCTACGTCAAGACCCCCTTGGCCCGGCAGTACAAGGTGGTGAACCTTATTCGTAGCAAAGACCTGACTCAAATCGAGGAGTTGGTCAGATGGGCGGAGGTCAATGCTGTGGCCTATAAGCTCGACAGCATCTACCACACCAGTGAGGAAGTAGAGGCCTTGGGAGAAGGATTTTATTTTGGCAACATTACCAAGGCATCTACCAACACGGCTTATCCGTATTCTCATAAGGAAGGTGACAGCACCTTCTATGATTTTTTTCGTATGCTCGACATCATTGAGCCGGGAGATCCCCTCCCGCTCTCGCTCTGCCGCGATCGCATCGAACTTATGCTCCAAAGCCAGCGGAAGCAGGAACTGATCGAAAAAACAGAGCTGCGCCTTTTGCAAGCAGCCAAAGCGGCTAAGAAAGCAGAAGTCTACGAATAGACAGCCTGTCTTGCCGCCCGGCTCAAACCTAGCCAAACCTTATGAAATTTGCCCACCTGATTCCCGCCCTGCTGCTGTTGCTGGGCCCTTTGTGCCTGCAAGCCCAGCAAAAAGGCATGCCCCTGGACCGCATTGTTGCGGTGGTCGGCGACGAGATCATCCTCGAGTCCGACGTCGACAACCAGGTCAACTACCTCAAGATCAACGGCGAAAAAGACAACGGTAGCCTCCGCTGCCAGGTCATGGAAGAGCTGATCGTGGCCAAGCTGCTGCTCAACAAGGCCGAGCAGGACAGTATTACAGTCTCTGGCCCGCAGATTGAAGCGGAGCTCGACCGGCGGATGCAGTATTTTCTCAGCCGGGTGAAAAAGGAAGAATTCGAAGAAATCTACGGCAAGTCCATCGCCGAATTCCGCGCCGATATACGCCCTGACATTGAGGACGAGCTGCTGGTGCAGCAGCAGCGGCAGGTACTCTTGAGTGAAGCGAGCATCACGCCCAAGGAGGTGAAAGCCTTCTACAATTCTATTCCACGGGATAGCCTCGGGCTGCTACCGGCAGAGGTGCAACTCAACCACATCGTGATTGAGCCGCCGGCCGACCCGGCGAGTGAAGCCAAGGCCAAGGCCTTTTTGCTCGACCTGCGCCGCCGCGTCCTCCAGGAGGGAGCCGACTTCAATGAGTTGGCCTTCAAGTTTTCGGATGAGGGGGCGGCCCGCCGCTCCCGGGGCAGCCTAGGCGAGTTTGGCCGGGGGCAGATGGTGCCAGCTTTTGAGGATGTGGTCTACCAGATGCGGGTGGGAGAAATTTCCCAGCCGTTCCGCTCTGAGTTTGGCTTCCACATTGTGAAGCTCGAAGACCGAAAGGGCGAGGTCGTGACTGCTAGTCACGTCCTCAAGCAAGTCGCCCCCCTGCCTGTGGGTGATTCCCTCGCAATCGACTCGCTCAACAAGATCCGCGAATTGGTTTTCACCGATTCGCTGACCTTTGAGCAGGCAGCGATCCTGCATTCTTCGGACCGGCAGAGCAAGACCTGCGGGGGCTGTATTTCCAATCCCCAAACCGGCGAGCTGCGTATTCCCATGGATTTGCTCGACCCCGAAATGTATTTCAAAATCGACGAGATGAAGCCGGGCGAAATCTCCAAGCCCATGGAGCTGATGCAGCCGGATGGTAGCCGGGCGTTTCACATCATTTACCTGAAAAGGAAAATTCCGCCCCACACCCCAAACCTTCAGGACGACTACCGAAAGATCCACGAAGGGGCCTTGCAAGCCAAGCAGGCCGAAAACTTCCAGCGCTGGTTGGAAAGCGCTAAGAAAAACATCTATATTGACATCAAACCGACTGAGTGTTCTAATGCTTTGCGCACTTGGATGGAGTACCAGCGGTAAGTGGTTGTAAACCCCCAAGGGGCCTGGCGCGTTGTAGTAGCTTTAGCGGTTTTCCGGTACGGGAAGCAGCGCGTCTCATTTCCCATCTCTCATTTCTTTTCTCTCACCCTCAACATGCAGCAATACAAAACCGAAGTAGAGGCCGCTGATGCCATGGCCCAAAAATACCAGGAGCTTAAGCAAGAGATCAGCAAGGTCATCATTGGGCAGCATAATGTAGTCGAAAAATTGCTCATCGCCCTTTTCTGCAAAGGCCACACCTTGCTGGTCGGTGTCCCTGGCTTGGCCAAGACCTTGCTGATCAGTACCATCGCTGAGGCCTTGGACCTCAAGTTCTCCCGGGTCCAATTTACCCCCGACTTGATGCCCAGCGACATCATTGGGACCGAAATCCTCGAAATCGACGAGGAGACCAACCAAAAGCACTTCAAGTTCATCAAAGGGCCTATCTTCGCCAACATTGTGCTGGCTGATGAGATCAACCGGACCCCGCCCAAAACCCAGGCAGCCTTGCTCGAAGCCATGCAGGAAAAGACGGTCACCATCGCTGGGCAAGACCACCGCCTGGAGCCGCCTTTCTTCGTGCTGGCCACCCAAAACCCCATTGAGCAGGAAGGAACTTATCCCCTGCCCGAGGCGCAGCTCGACCGCTTTATGTTCAATATCCAGGTCGACTACCCCTCCATCGAAGAGGAAATCGAGATCGTGAAAGCGACCACTTCCGGCTCCTCGGCTCAGATCAATACGGTCATTTCCCGGGAAGACATTCTTTTCTTTCAAGAACTGGTGCGCAAGGTGCCGGTCCCCGACAACGTGGTCGACTATGCCGTGCGCCTGGTCAATAAGACCCGCATCACCACGCCCCACGCCCCGGATGAGATCAAAGAACTCATTACCTGGGGGGCCGGTCCCCGCGCCTCTCAGTACCTCATTCTTGGGGCCAAGGCGCTCTCCCTGCTGCGGGGCAAATATTCTCCTGATATCGAAGACGTAAACGAGGTCGCTCCTGATGTCCTGCGCCACCGCTTGGTAGCGAGCTTTACCGCCGAAGCCGAAGGCATCACCACCGACGAGGTCATCCGTCGCTTGTTGAACTGATGGCTACCCCTGGCCGTGTTTGTGGCCCCCTTTCCTGAACTTCGGGCAGGAAAGGGGGCTATTTCTTTGTCGAACCCCTAGAAATTCCCGGTTTTCGTAGACTTCTCGTTTAAAAAATCTTATTTTTATAGGTAAAGCGGTCTCAAACCCCCGCTTGGCAGTGGCTTTGCGCAACTTTCGTTCATTCCTCATTCCTTCTTTTGCCTGGCCCTTCCTCAGTTTCACCCATACTCAATCCTACTCATTATGAATACATACCGATTGTTATTTTCGTCTTTATTGGCCGTAAGCCTGCTGCTCTTTAGCTGTGGGGAAAGCCAGAAAAAAAAGGCAGAAGCAGAAGCCGAAGCCGCCAAAGAACCGGCCAAATCCGGCCGCAGCCTGGTGATCGAGGAGGTGGGCCTGGCCTCACCTGAGTCGGTCATTCGCCACGAAGACACCTACTACGTCTCCAACCTGGGGGAGGAACCCCTGCCTTCTGAAAAAGATGGCGACGGCTTCATCATGACCCTGAACAGTGCTGGAGAGGTAATGCAGGAAAAGTGGGCCGAAGGCCTCGACGCCCCCAAGGGCCTGGAAATCATCGGCAGCACCCTCTACGTGACCGACATCGACAAGGTCAAAGGCTTTGACCTCGCCTCGGGAGAGCTGGTCAAGGAGATCGACCTCTCGGGTACCGGCTCTTCCTTCCTGAATGACCTGGAGATGCGTTCGCAGAGCTTGCTGTTTGTCTCGGCTACGGACATCAACAAGATCTACACCATCGACCTCAGCGACGACAGCTACGAGGAATTGGTGACCAAACCCACGGTACAAGGCCCCAATGGGTTGTATTTTGACAACCCCCAGAAAAAGCTCTACGTGGCCAGCTACCCGGGAGAGCCCAATGGCACCATCGGCGTGGTAAAAGTAGCCCTGGAAGGCGACAATTCTTTGAGCTCGTACACCAGCTATGAGGGATCCCTCGACGGGCTGGGCCTGCTCGGGGATCAATTGTTTGTCTCAGACTGGAACCGCGGCGCCATGATTACCTTCAACCTAGCCAATGTTTCCCGCGTAGGCATGTTCCCTATGCCTGTAGCAGAAGGAGAGTCCATCGGGGGCCCGGCGGATTTTTTCATCGATAGCGAAGCTGGCGAAATCTGGCTCCCGGCCATGCAGGACAATAAGATCTACATCCAGACCTTGTAATCGGGTCGGTTTTTTGGTAATTCATTGCCGCAATCGAATAGTTGCCCTGCCGGGAGTTTTCGGCGGGGCATATTTTTTGTGTACTTTAAACAAAAGTCTTACGTTTGCGCGCCGGATGATCCGGCAGTACGTAAATTATAGTTTCTCGTCCTGCTGACAGGCCTCCCCCTCAGCTGGCTACCCTCCACCCCGAAAGCCTGTTGCCATGCTACAGATGCTCGCCCAACTCTTTACCTATGCTCGCTGGGCCGACCGCCGGATTTTTGCTGCCCTTCAAGGGCCAGCCGCCCAAGACCCCCTGATCCGCTTCCTGCTCAATCACATGGTCAACGCCGGCATCATCTGGTACCATCGCCTCGAAACCGGAGAAAGCCAGCATCCGCTAGACTATTTGCGGGACGACTTGGCTACTTCTCAAGCCGACATGGAGGAGGTCTACCAATGGTACCTGGACCTGCTAGAGGAGGTGAGCGAAGTCGATTTGCAGCAACTCATCCACTACCACAATTCGAGGGGCGGGGCCTTTGAAAACTCTAAGATGGAGGTGCTGCTCCATGTCGTCAACCACAGCACCCACCACCGGGCGCAAGTAGCTGCCCGCATCCGTGCCCTCGGCCTGACCCCGCCCTCTACCGACCTGATCTTTTTCTTTCGGGAAAAAGAGAAGGGATGAAGAGGAGCCCCTTTTCAGATTTCAGTGAACAGTTTTCAGAGAACAGTTGCGCTTTTCAGTTATCAGTTATCAGTGAACAATGAACAGTTGCGCTATGAGCTCACTGCTCACTGCTCACTGTTCTCTGTTCTCTGTTCTCTGTTCTCTGTCCACTGATAACCCAACCTTGCCAAAAAACCTCCTCATCCTTTTCGTCAAACACCCCATCCCGGGCCAGGTAAAAACCCGGCTGGCGGCGGGCATCGGTCATGACAAAGCCTTGGCGGTCTACCGGGAATTGCTGGCGCATACCTTGGCGGAAAGCCTGAAGGTAGCGGCGGAAACGGTGGTCTTTTATGGCAATGACATCCCGGAGGCAGACCTCTGGTCCGAGGCGGGGCTTCCCCGGGTAGCTCAACGCGGTGAGGGGCTGGGCGAACGCATGGCCCATGCCTTTCGCTGGGGCTTCCAGCGGGGCTACGAGCGGCTGGTGCTGGTAGGCAGCGACATTGCCGGGCTCAACGCCCCTGACCTGGACCAGGCTTTTCGCTGGCTGGAGGAAGTGCCGGCCGTCTTTGGCCCCGCTAACGATGGAGGCTACTACCTGATCGGCCTGCGGCAAATGCTGCCTTCCCTGTTCGAAAACAAGGCTTGGAGCACTGAGAGCGTGCTTAGCGACAGCCTTCGCGACCTGCGCCTGGCCCAGTTCGACTTCCGGCTCCTCCCCGAAGTCGCCGACATCGACCTGGTGGAGGACTTGCGGGGCACCTGGCTGGAGAAGTACCTATAGCATCCCCGCCTAAAAACGCAGCCCGGCGCTGAATTCTGCATACTCAGCCACCGTTCCGTGCGCCTTGAGGTAAAGCCCCAGGTAGGGATTGAAGCGGCGCTGCTGCCAGACCGGCCAGAGGTAGCAGACCGGCCCGAGGCGAACCCCGCCCAAGCGCCCCGATGCCCCCAAGCCTGGCAAATAAAGAAAGGTCTCGGCCCAGAGCCCCAGCCGCCCAAAATGCCACTCGTGGCCCAGCAGGACCCCCATGCTCCAGGGGCGGGGAGCGTCATCGAAGTCGGCAGGGATTTGCTGGTTGATGCGGAAGGCCCGGGCCCCCTCACTGTAGCTAAGGGTGAGGCCCCCACTCAGCTCATAGCGAGGACTGATGAGCCCCCCAAAGCGGAAACTGAGGGTTTGGATGGGATAGCGGGGACCATTGGGGGCCTTGAACTCCTTGCGCCCATAGCCCAGCCGGAGGCTGTAGTACCAAGGCCGCCGGGGATTCCAGGCTAAGGGAGCAGGCAGGCGTTTTTTCTTGCCACCGGCCACATGGGCCACCCCCAGGTGGGCCTGCAGGAGGTTCAGGCCCAGGTTGGGGTAGCGCCACCAGGCGTTGGAGGTGTGGTTGGCGACCAGGCCCACCCGCAAATGCCAGGCGGGAGATAGGGGGTAGCTCGCGAGGAAGGCCAGCCAGGTATGGTTGTTCAGGTGCGAACCGATGGCATTGTTGGCGGGGTTGGTTTGGCGCTTGAACGGCCGGGTGACGTAGCCCAGGCCGTAGGCGAGTTGTACCTGCGAATGCCAGGCTCCCCAGCGCCAAGCGTTGAACTCCAGCAGGGGCATCAGCGCCCATATCTGCCCCAGCACTGGCGGGTTGCCAAAGTCTTGCCAGCGCAACATGACGCCCATGCGGGGAAAGCCCTGCCAATGATGCCAGGGCCGCCGCCCACCCGTCTGCCAGCGGTAGCTCAGGGTGAGGGCCCGGGCTGGCTGAGGTAGGTCAAAACTTTGGCGGGGGGTATGGCGGAAAGTGCGCCCGATTTGCCCGCTCAGCTCCCAATGGTGCTGCGCTTCACCAGCCAGCGGCCATTCTGCCAGAAGCAGGCTTATCAGCAAACAGGAAATCCGGTACATACCAGGCCCATAAAAAAATGCCGTTCCTACAGGAACGGCATTAAGTTGCAAGGAGCTTTTGGAAGTGAAAAATTAAATTTACTAGGGAAAGTAAAAAAATCCCGGGCAGAAATGCAAAATGTGTTTAATTCCCCAAACTATTGTACCTTATAGCATCTTTTATATATGCCAGTTTCGTTTAGGTAGCTGAGGGTCACGTAGATAGCCCAGAACCTTGCCGACAGCTTTGCTCTGGCTTTACCTGGGGTTAATTCTATAATAACAGTGACCCGCGAATTTGGTGATCACGACGCGCTGGCTTTTTGATCCGCCCATGAACGAACCCCTCCTCATCGCTTCCGGCTATGTTTCTGACTGGATTTTCCGGCCGGAGGGGATCTTCTTCTCTCTGCCAATGAGCCCTTTGATACGTCACTATAAATGAAGCCTTAAGACCATGGTTAGTAGACATAGCGTACTGGTGCTTAACCAGGATTATCAAGCTATCGGCATCTGCTCTGCAGAGCGCGCTTTTGTCCTGGTTTTCTTGCAAAAAGCAGAAATGCTGGTCGATAATCCCGACCTGCGCCTAAAATCCATCAGCCGCGAATTCAGCTTCCCCTCCATCATTCGCTTGCATCGCTACATCCGAATCCCTTATAAAAGTGTCAACCTTTCCCGCCACAACGTCTTTCGCCGGGACAACAACCGCTGTGTTTACTGCAACAGCAAGGACGCCCTCACCATCGACCATGTCGTGCCTCGGTCCATGGGTGGCCGCGATTCCTGGGACAACTTGGTTACCGCCTGCCAAAAGTGCAACGCCAAGAAGGGCAACATGACCCCCGAAGAGGCGGGCATGGAGATGCGGCACAAACCTTTCCGGCCCAGCTTTGTGATGTACCTGAGCCACTTCTCAGGGAACCTGCAAGACGCTTGGAAACCTTACCTCTACATGTCCTGAGCCTCCCGGCCCAGGTTTTTTTTTCAAGTTTCCTTCGCCAGAAGCATTGAACGCCAGCCCAGTCGGCCAGTTGAGACCGCGGGCACCGCAGGTTGCAGGCTGAACGCCAAGCTGGAAAGGTAGGCTGCGCCCTGAAGCTCCACTCCTGACAGGAGATTGGTCTCAAAGCGATGGACGGCCACGGGACTTATCCTTGCTGCCCTAAAAGACAGCGTACCCGCTTGGCCCCAGTAACATGCCTCGGGCAGGGAAGGCCGGGGCGCCCCGCCTTGGTTAGGCGTCAGTTCGTAGCGGAGGAACCCCCTCGGCTCTTGGAGTTCCAGCGCAAAAGGGTTTTGCCAGGATGAGGTCAGCAGGCCGGGCCGCCATCGGCGATGAAGCCAAAGACCGGGCGCTTGGTCGCAGTAGCGGGTGCATAAGGCCAAGCCCAGCAGTTGCTCCTCATCTGCCCCCGGCCACCAGCGCCATTGCAAGTGCCGCAAGGGCAGGCGTAGCAACAGCCATTGCCAGTGGCCAGCGGGCGTGAGATGTGGAGCATGGTGTGCAGGCAGGGACAACGGCTCGGCCAGAGCTTCTGAGCGAAACGCCAGGACCCATCCTTGTTGGACAAGACCGCTAGCGGGCCATCGCTCGACGAGCCTCATAGGGATCAGGGGTAAACTCATGAACAGGTTCGAAATCGGGGTCGGCAGCTTCTGAAGCCGCTGCCAGGCTTTCCTCGCGCTTTTCCCGCAAATCCCGTATAGCAATCCCCGCCAAGGCGGCAAAGAAAAGCGGATAAGTCGTCAAAAGCAGGGCTTGGAAACTTTCTTCATCCAGGGCAAAATCAACAGATACCCCGGCGAACAGCAAGTTGACTAGCACGGTGGTGACGAAGGTGTGGTAGGTCCTCCGCCAGGTGGTCCGGTCGCGCCAGATGCCAAAGTAGAAAAAATAGGGCACCAAGCCCACCGCCACGAAGGCCCAGCCAAAAACCGAGAGCAGGCCAAAGATGAGGGCCGGAATATGGGCCAGAATGAAAATCAGAGCTATCAGGCGTACGCCGGGGGTGGTAGTATCGGTAGCAAGTTGGCGGCGCAGGTAGGTAGTGGACAGCATGGTGCAGGCATTGAGGGTACAAAAACGAACGAAAGCGACTGTTTTTTCCGCCGAAGTAGCGGCCTCGTTAAATCAATCTTTTTTTTGTTGTACGCCCCAAGCTACGAATGGATTCAGAAGTTTCAGTATTTTTTGAAAGTATTTGGAGAAATTTTTTTCTCCTTGATCAGGACTTGACTTTCTGGCCAAAAAGCTTGAAAAGGGTTTCGAAGAACCAATGCCGGTCAGACTTTACGGCCATCTCCAGAAAGCGATCGGCTTGGCTTACAATGCCGCTGAGGCTTTCTACCGATTCTACAAAAGCTCGCACTTGCGGGTCGGTAAGGTCTCCGTCTACTTGCTTTACATCTTCGAGGACTTTGAGCACCGGCTTAAGTTCGCGCTTACGCCGCTCAATGATAACTTGCTGCGCCACCTGCCAGACGTCCTTTTCGGCAAAAAAATACTCCCGTCGCTCGCCTGACTTGTGCTCTTTTTTGACCAAGCCCCAGTCGATGAGGGCCCGGAGGTTCATGTTTGCGTTGCCACGGGAAATATTTAGGTCGCTCATTACCTCCTCAGCCGAAAGCGCTTCAGGTGAAATCAGCAACAAGGCATGCACCTGAGCCATGGTGCGGTTGATGCCCCACTGCGAGCCCAGGGCTCCCCAAGCTTGAATAAAACGTTCTTTGGCTTCGACTAACTCCATGCGTTCAAAGATAGAGAAATGTGAATATTTATGGTAACTATTTTGGGAATAGAGGCGATGGACGCAAAAAAAGCAAGCTCGGAAAAAGCTTCTCGTCCCAATTTAACGCACGATTGCTTTTAATATCCCAGTTTTCTCAACGTGCTGTTTACCTTTCCCAGTACCCAGACAATGAACCTGCAACAGAAGAAATAGTTGGGAGTCACCCGAAATAAATTGGCGGGGCACCTCCCGGAGAAGGGCCCCGCCTTGAACCTTATGGCGCAGGAGGTTTTGCCATGAGCGGCAAATAATACGACTTACCTTTCCTAAGCATCCATTCTGAAACAGAAAGGGACGTTATTCTTTACGCCTTCCTATGCGTCGATGCGAAAGGTCATGATGGGCTGATAGATGTGGTTGACGAGGTCTTCTGAAATCGCACCTCGCAGCCAATGGCTGATGCCGCTACGCCCGTGGGTTCCCACGGCGACGAGGTCGACATGCCGGGTCTGAGAAAAGGCCGCCACCCCTTGCTCGACCGATTCGGCGGCAAAGACCGTCAGGCTGGCTGCTTGCAGGTTATGGGCTTGGGCAAAAGCTTGCATGCGTTGCTGCAAATCAGCTTCTGATTCCTGGACCTTGGGGGTCCGTACGGTGAGCAGGTGCAAGTCTGCATGAAATTGCTGCTGAATGAGGCGGAGCAGGTGCATGCCTTGCTGCTCGGGTTCGAGAAAGTCGCTGGCCAGCACGATTTGCTTCATCTTCGAATCGGAGCGATCACACTTGAGGGTCACCACCGGCATGGGAGCGCGGCGCACAATCTGCTCGGCATTGGACCCGGACCAAAAAGATTTCCAGCCGGTGCTCCCGTGGGTGGCCATGACAATGAGGCTGGCGTCGGTCTCCTGGGCGTAGGCCAGGGTATCGTC
>CAZIVQ010000042.1:0-10962 GCA_964542415.1 uncultured Bacteroidia bacterium
GTCGGACACCCCTGCAAGCACGTTTGTGGGCTGTCATGCCCTGTGGACTGTTTGGCCCCCAAACATTCACCCTACTTGTGACCAGTCTGCATGCCATGAAAACCCCGGACGGAGTCCAGCGGTACAAGCTCGTACCGCTGGACTCCGTCCGGCAAATAAGCCAGCATCTGTCGTGGCCAGATTATCGCAGATCCGCCTCTGGAGGAAAATCCGGCCGAGCCCACGGCTTTGCTGTCGTCTCAGAGAGGCTGTTTGGTACCCAAACATTCACCCTAAAAGTGACACCACCCGCCCCGGCCAAAGCCCCTCACCCAAGACGGCCCAAGGCCACTCCCCCCTGCTCTATCTGTCCATCTATCCATCTCACCATCTCACCATCTCACCATCTAAAAATCTAAAAATCTAAAAATCTAAAAAAAAAGCGCGACACCTCTCGGTGCCGCGCCCATGAACAGCCTGCGGGTGCCAATTTGCAGGCCTAACGCAAGAGCAGGATCGTTCCGCGCAAGACGTAAGGCTGGCCGTTGTAGCCGATACCTCGCGCTACGTAGGTGTAAGCCCCTTCCGGCACTTGTTCTCCTTTGTAGGTGCCATCCCAGCCATCTTCCAAGTTGCGTGTCTCAAAGAGCAGCGTGCCCCAGCGGCTGAAGATTTGCAGGTGTACACTCTGCACGTGGATGCCGTAGAGGTGCCAGGTGTCGTTCACCCCGTCGCGGTTAGGCGTAAAGGCGTTCGGCGTATGCAGCTTGGTCTCCACCGTGATGCAGACTTCGTTGGACACACTGAAGGTCTTGTTGCCTGCCAGCTCGACCGCCACGATGCGGTAGCAATAGCGCGGCTGGTCCAGGGTGGTGATGTCATCCCGGAACTCGGTCACCTCTTTCGGCACTTGGTCTACCATCACGTAGTCTCCCACGGTATCGTTGAAGACCTCGATGCGGTAGGCGTCCACGCCGAAGCGCCACTCCTCATAAGCCGTCCAGTTTAGGGTGTTCACCCCATTCTTGGCTTCGACTTCTAGCAGGATCGACTTACCCTTGTTGCTCAATTCTGTGTAGTTCCCACAGCTGTCTTGAGCGTAAACCTGATAGGCGTAAGAGTAGCGGCTGACGTCTACGTTTTCGTCCGTATACTTCTTATCACCCGGCAGGAAGGTCGCCACCGTGGTGTACGGCCCGCCATCTTGAGATTTATCCAGGTAAATGATGGTCTGCTTGCGCAGGTCAAAGTCTTTCCACTCGACCAGCACGTTCTCATTTTCGACGACCGTCGCCCGGACCAGTTCGGTCGGTTCGCCCGCTACCCCAGAGGAACTCAGCGCCTGGGTCGTATCGCTATAAGACACTTGCAGCGAAGAGTTGCCGATGGCATAGATCCGGTAGGAGTAGTCGATGAAGCAGTCGTCGGTATAATGTGAGTAGCGGGTAATGTTGCCCGGGACCACATCCAACAGGGTCATATCCAAGGTGCTGTAAGAATTCACCTCGTAGATCTCGTACTGCACCACTTCTTGCCAGCCCTGGTAGGGATTCCATTCGATCACGATCTCACCCGGTACCGGCGTGGTCCCGACTTCGATGGTGCAATGGGTACGGGCCAGGTTGAGCTTGGACTCCGTGCCGCAGTAGTTGGTCACCGTGACCTTGTAGCAAACACTCCGCTCGTTGAACCGCGGCCCCTCGTCGATGTAGAGGGTGTCGTGGATGTAATGCAGGGTGTCGATGGCCACAAAGCCTACCCCCGGCTCTTCGCGGTAGAGGGTGTAGTACTGGAAATCGTCGTCCTGATGCGGGCTGAAACGAATCTCTGCCTGCTGGTTGCTCAAGACGCTTACCGCGTGGATCTGCACCGGATTGGGAATGATATCTCCCAACACGTTGATCAGTTCGGGTTCGACCACCGTCACCCGGCACCCCAGCGAGTCAGTCCCGACCAGGGTCACGTCGTAGAGCCCGGCCTCGTCATAGACGTAGGTGAGGGTATCTTTGAGCGTGGTGGTCTGCTGCCCGTTGCCGAAGTTCCAGCGCCAGTTAGCCATGCCGACCAGGCCCCCGGTTTGCTGCGCGGTGAAGAATACCTCCACCGGCGGGCAACCCGGCTCGTACTCGGCAAAGAAACGCGCCTCAGGATGGTCGAGCGTGATGTAATTGATCCGTTCCGCATCGCTCACACAACCGTAGCGGTCCTCGATATGCAGGCGCACCGAATAGATGCCGTCCTCCGTGTAAGTGTGGACCGGGTTCTGCTGGCGAGAAGTATCGCCATCGCCGAAGTCCCACCACCACTGATTCGGCGTGTGGACCGACAGGTCAGTAAACTGAATCGTAGCCGGGGCACAGCCCATCGTATCGCTCGCCACAAAGTTCGCGTTCGGTACCGGCCGCACATAGATGCTGCGCGTGGTGGTATCGGTACAGCCATTGTTGTCCGTGACCACCAGCATTATCTCGTACACGCCCACTTGGGTGAAGTAGTGCGAGATGTTCTGCGACGTGCCCTTCGGTGCGCCATCCAAGAACCACTCCCAGCCAGCAATGCCGTAGGGGCTGCTGCTCATGTCACTCAAATCCGACTGGTAAGGCACACAGCCACTGGTATCCGAAGGCGCGATCTGGGCCACTGGCGGTTCGAAGATGTCCACGAAACTGGTCTTCTCGATCGTATCGCGACACCCCAGCACGTTGCGTACCACCAGGCTCACGCTGTACTCGCCGGTTTCGTCATAAGCATGCACCGGGTTTTGCGTGACCGAAGTACCCCCGTCGCCGAAGTCCCAGAACCAGCCGATCAGGGTGGTATCCGGAATACTCCAGTCCTGGAAGCTCACAGCCGTCCCTTCACAGCCTGAAGCCTGATCAGCCACAAAGTCTGCCGTCGGGTGCGACAGGCGAATGTAATTCACCTTGATCGCCGTATCCGTACAGCCATTGTCATCATAGATAAAGAGGCGCACCGTGTAGAGCCCATCCTGGTTATAGGTGTGGTCAGGGTATTGATCGGTCGCGATCTGCCCGTCGCCAAACTCCCAGCGCCAGCCCGTCACCGGATATTCTCCCGTAGAAAGGTCGGTGAAGTAAGTAGTGAAAGGCGCACAGCCCAGGGTGTCATCGGCCACAAAGCGAGCCGTCGGCGCAGTGGAAGAAACCACCGTACGCGTGGTCGAATCCATACAACCGTAGGTATCGCGCACCACCAGTTGGATGGTGTAGGTACCCGAGCTGTTGTAAGCGTAGCGCGGCTCCTGCAAGGTCGAAGTATCGCCGTTGCCAAAGTCCCAGGACCAGTCTACCACCGGGGCCGAAACCGTCACGGTGTTGTCGGTGATGCCTGGAGCGAATGGCGTACAGCCGATGGTATCGGCCAGGGCGAAGCGCGCATCGGGCGGCGTGGTCACCCGCACGGCATTGGGCACATAGTAGGTCTTGCTACAACCGATCACGTTGGTGATGGTGAGGCTGACCCCATAGGTACCCGGTAAGCTGAAGCTGTGCCGCGGGTTGCGCACGATCGAGTTCGTCCCGTCCCCAAAGTCCCACAGCCAGGAGACGATGGTCGTATCGGGGATCGAGGTATCGGTAAATTGCACCTCCAGGCCCGGGCAGCCAATGTTGACGTCCTGGGTAAAGGCCGGTTGCGGGTTGGTCAGGCGAATGTAGAGCGGCTTGACCAGCGTATCCACACAACCATTGTCATCCTTGGCTACCAAGCCTACCGTGAAGTTGCCATCACTAGGATAGAGGTAGGTCGGATGCTGCTGGGTAGAACTGCCACCGTCGCCAAAACTCCACTCCCAACCCGTGATCGGGTAGTCGCCCGTGGTCAGGTCGGTGAAGACCACCGCCGCCGGCGCACATCCCAGCGTATCGACCGACATAAAGTTGGCCTCAGGCAGGGTAAGCGAAGTCACCACCCGGTTGGCACTAGACACACAGCCGAGGTTATCCGTCGTGGTCAGGGTCACGGTATAGTCACCCGGGGTCGTGTAGAGATGAGCCGGGTTCTGAGCCGTCGAGCTGTTGCCGTCCCCAAAGTTCCAGGCCCAGCTCACCACCGGCGAAGAACTCCCGGTCGAGTAATCGGTAAAGGAGACATTGAACGGCGTACAGCCTTTCGGCATCGAAGGCGAGAACTGCGTGGTCGGGGCGTTCAGCACCGAGACAAAGTTGTTCTTCGTCACCGTATGGCTACAGCCCAGCACGTTGGTCACCGTCAGGCGGACCGTGTAGTTGCCACCCGCTGCGTACATGTGCGAGGGGTTCTGCTGGTTGGAGCTGTTGCCATCGCCGAAGTTCCACTGCCAGGCCACCAGAGTGGTATCCGGGAGGGAGCGGTCGTTGAAGCTGACCACGGTACCCGGGCAAATTTGGTTGGCAGACTTGGTAAAGTCAGCCACCGGGTGGCTCAGGCGCACATAGTTGGGCTTGAGCAGGGTATCGCGACAGCCGTTGGCGTCCGTGACCGCCAGCGAGACGGAGTAAGTACCGTCAGCGTTGTAGGTGTTGGACGGGAATTGCAGCGTCGAGATGTTGCTGTTGCCAAAGTCCCAGAACCAGCTGGTGATGATGGCACTGCCTTGCTGCGACTGGTCGAGGAAGTCGATCGCCGTCGGCGCACAGCCCACCGAATCAGTAGCGGTAAAGCTGGCCGTAGGCCGCTCGAAGACCGTCACATCCTGGCGCAGGGTATCTGCACACCCCTGGGCATCCCGGGCGATCAATTGTACCGTGTAGGTACCCGGCATGGAGTAGGTCTGGTTGGGCTGCATGAAGATAGAAGAGCGCCCGTTACCAAAGTTCCACTCCCAGCTGGTGATCGGCGAAGAGCTGCCCGTGGAGGTGTTGTTGAATGTCACCGGCAAAGGCGCACAGCCATCCCGCGGCGAAGGCACGAAGGTCGCCGCCGGCGGATTCAGGATCTGGACCGTGTCCACATAGGTCTCTGTATTGGAACACCCAAATACATCGGTCACCGTCAGGCTCACGGTATAGGTACCGGGAGCATTGTACACATGCACCGGATACTGGGCGGTAGAACTGTAGCCATCGCCAAAGTCCCACATGAAGCCCACCAGGGTGGTATCAGCGATTGAGAGGTCGGTAAATCGTACCGAAAGCCCGGGGCACCCCTGGTAGCGGTCCATGGTAAAGGCCGCATCCGGATGCGACAAGCGCACATACTGCGGCTTGACCAGCGTATCGGCACAGCCGTTTACATCCCGTACCTCCAGGCTTACGTCATAGATGCCGTCAGCCGGGTAGGTATGCATCGGGAACTGTAGCATGGACGAATCCCCGTCCCCAAAGTGCCACTTCCAGAACGTGGAAGCATATTCTCCTTGGGTGCGATCCAGGAAGCGCAAGGCCACCGGCGCACAGCCATTGCTGTCGCTGACCGAAAAGTCTACCGTCGGCGATGTCAAGGACTCAATGTCCGTATACGCCGTATCCCGGCAACCATTCTGGTCAATCGCCACCATGCTCACCGTGTAAAGCCCCGGAAGGGTGAAGGTATAATCAGGATGGGTGATGTTGGTCTCGGCCCCATCTTCGAAGAACCATTCGTAGCCAGAAATCGGTCCCGAACCCGGCGTGCTCAGGTTGTTGAAATCTACCCGCAGCGGCGTACAGCCGTTGAAGGTCGAGGGATCAAAATGAGCCACCGGCGGCGTCTGTACCGTGATGAAATCAGTCTTCACCTCGGTCCCTTCGCAGTTTTCAGAGTTGCGAATGGTCAGGGTCACCGTGTAGGTGCCCGGCGTATGGTAAATGTGGTAGGGGTTCCGGTCGGTGGAAGTATTCCCATCACCAAAGTCCCATCGCCAGCTGATGTTGGTGCCATTCCCCCCATTGGATTGGTCGAAAAAGCGCACCTGCGTACCCGGGCAGATGTCCTCGTCGCTGACGCGGAAAGCAGCCACCGGCGGGGTGAGGTTCACAAAGTCCGGCTTGACCAGGGTGTTGACACAGCCATTGGCGTCGGTCACACTCAGGCCCACATCATAGATGCCGTTGTTCAGATAGGTATAGGTTGGGAAAGGCCCGATCGCCGTACCGCCATCGCCGAAGTCCCAGGCCCAGCCTACGATGGGCGCTTTGCCCGAAGACTGATCCAGGAAGGTGATTTCCAACGGCGCACAGCCCACGCTATCCGTGGCCGAAAAGGCCGGGGTAGGCAAATCCAACGCCTCAATGGTGCGGCTCAGGGTGTCCTTACAGCCGTTGAAGTCCGTCACGATCAGGTCCACCTCGTAGAGGGTCGGATCCTGGAAGGTGTGGTTCGGGTTCGGCAGGCCAGACATGTCCCCGTCCTTGAAGTCCCAAAGGTAGCTCACAATCGGCGTACCCCCTGCCTGCGAGCGGTTGAAAAACTGCACGTAGAAGGGCGCACAGCCCGCCGTGTCATTGGGCAAGAAGTCAGCCGTAGGTGGCACCAGCACGTTGATGATGTCCGGCATGGTGATCGTATGGCTACAGCCGTTCACATTGGTCACCGTCAGCGATACCGTGTAGGTACCCGGCGTCCAGTAGGTATGCAGCGGCGAGCGGCTCGTCGAGGTATTGCCATCGCCAAAGTCCCAGAACCAATCAGTCAGGGTCGTATCCGCAATCGAACGGTCAGAGAAACGCACCTGCATGGGTGGGCAGCCTTCGTCCAGGGAGAAGACAAAGTTGGCCTCCGGATGGCTGAGGCGGATGTAGTTGGTTTTCACCATCGTATCCGTACAGCCATTCACATCCCAGGCAATCAGGCTTACCGTGTACACGCCGTTGTTGGCGTAGGTGTGCGTGGGGTTCGGATCAGTAGAAGTCGTGCCGTCGCCAAAGTCCCACAGCCAGTCGGTGATGCTGTAGGCACCGGTGATCTGGTTGGTGAAGGCAATGTCTTCCGGCGCGCAACCTACCTGCTTGTTGGAGGTAAAGTTTACCACCGGGCGAGGATAGGCACGGATCAAGATCGAAGTATCGGACACACAGCCGTTACCATCCACCACGCGCAGCATGAGCGGGAAGGTACCCGGGCCCACGTAGGTATGCGAGGGGTTCTGGCTGTTGCTGCCAGCGCCGTCTCCAAAGTCGTACTGCCAGAAGATCAGCGGGGCTGAGAAACTCCGCGAACGGTCCGTCAGCGAGATCGTCAGGGGCACACAGCCCGCCGTGTCAGAGATTAGGAAGTCTGCTACCGGCGGATCCAGCACGTTCACGATCCCCGTCACCACATCGGTACAGCCCAGGCTGTTGGTGATCGTCAGGGTCACCGTGTAGTCACCCGGCACGGTATAAGTATGCACCGGATTCTGCGCCGTAGAGCTGTTGCCATCCCCAAAGTCCCACAGCCAGCCGATGATCGGGAAATCTGGCGTAGACGCATCGCGGAACGGCAGCGGCGTACCCGGACAGACCACGTCGAGGTCTTGGGTAAAGGCCGCCACTGGCCGGGTCAGGTCAATGTAGCGCGTCTTGGTTATCACATCCACACAGCCATACTCCGTCACAATGGTCAGCGAGACATCATACACCCCGCCGTAATCGTAGCTGTGTACCGGGTTTTGCTGCTGCGAGGTATCCCCATCGCCAAAGTCCCAGGTCCAGGACACGATGGCATGATCGGTGATGCTCAGGTCGTAGAAGGTGATGTCACTCACACAGCCTACCGAGTCGCTCGACATGAAGCGAGCGATCGGCTCACTGGCCACCGCGATATCCTGGCTGACCGAAGCCGAGCAGCCTTTGTTGTCCGTAGCTGTCAGCACGGCCGTGTAATCCCCCGGGTCCTTGTACTGGACCGAAGGGTTGCGGGCCGAGGATACATCCCCGTTGCCAAAGTCCCAGCTCCAGCCGATCACCGGCGTGGGGTTGCCCGTCGACTGGTCGGTGAAGGTCACCCACAGCGGCGCACAGCCCAGCGTATCGGAGACCAGGAAGCGCGGCGTAGGCGGATTCAGCACCCGAATGTGGTCTACTTTCACCTCCGTATCACCACAGCCCAGCATGTTGGTTACCGTCAAGGTCACCGTGTACAGGCCTGGAGTGGTATAGGTATGCAGCGGATTCACGGCATTGGACGTAGTGCCATCGCCGAAGTTCCATAGCCAGTTCGTCAAAGTCGTATCCGCGATCGAGCGGTCAGTAAAGCTGACCGTCTCACCCGGGCAAATCTCCTGATCGTCCACCACGAAGCGGGCCTCCGGATGGCTGAGGTTGATGTACTGAGGCTTCTCCAGGGTGTCGCGGCAGCCGTGGATATCCCGCACGATCAGCGCGACGTCATAGACGCCGTCGTTGGCGTAGGTATGCTGCGGCACCGGCACGTTGGCCGTGCCGCCATCGCCAAAGGTCCACTGCCAGTTGTTGAGCAGATGGTCGCCCGAAGACATGTCGAAGAAGGTCACATCGGCCGGGGCACAGCTAAAGCTGTCACTGGCCGCAAAATTGGCCGTAGGCAAGCTGTAGACCGTGATCGGCTGGTAGAAGGTATCCGCACAGCCCAAGGCATCAGTGGCGATCAGGCGCACGTTGTACACACCCGGCGTCCCGAAGGTCTGCGACGGCTGCACCAGCGTCGAGCTGTTGCCATTGCCAAATTCCCAGCTCCAAGCGGTCACCGGATTGGTGTTGACCGTGGTGGTGTTGGTGAAATTCACCGGCAGCGGCATACAGCCAGCTGTCGCCGAAGACGCAAAGCGGGCCTCCGGACGGGTGATTACCTCGATCACCGCCGTTTTTTCCTCCACATCCTCACAGCTCAGCACGTTGCGCACCGTCAGGCGGACCGTGTAGGTACCCGGCAGGGCGTAAGCATGCGAAGGATTGGTCTGGTTCGAAGTCATTCCATCCCCAAACTCCCAGAACCAATTGGTCAGGGTCGTATCAGGAATCGACGCATCGCTGAAGTTGACCACCGCACCCGGACAGATTGAGGTCTGGTCCATGGTGAAATTGGCCACCGGATGCGAGAGGCGCACGTATTGGGTGCGGGTAAGCTCGTCGGTACAGCCATTGGCGTCCTCCACCCACAGCCGCACGTCGTAGGTGCCGTCGTTGGCGTAGGTATGGACCGGGAATTGAGCGGTCGAGGTATTGCCATCACCAAATTCCCACAGGCGGTCTACGATGGCGTAAGGCCCGGTAGAAGTGTTGATGAAGCTCACCGTCTTGGCCGCACAGCCGATGGAATCAGCCGTGTTGAAGCCCGCGGTAGGCCCTACCAGCGCCGTGACGTCCAGGCGGGCCGTATCGGTACAGCCATTCTGGTCGGTCGCCACCAGGCTTACGGTGTAAGTCCCCGTAGCGCTATAGCTCGTGGCCGGATTCTCCAGCAATGAAGTCGAGCCATTATCAAAATCCCAGAAGTAACTGGCCACCGGCGAAGTATTGGCCGTGGTCAGGTTTGAGAAAGTCACCGAGAGCGGCGTACAACCGGCCGTATCAGAGACCGCAAAGGCGGCATCCGGTTGCTCGATCACCTCAATGTACTGCGGACGGGTAAGGGTGCTGGTACAACCCAGCGCATCGGTCACCGTCAGGCTCACGTCATAGAAGCCCGGGTTGGTGTAAAAATGCCCCGGGTTTGGGGTCGTCCCCGCCGGGCTGCCGTCTCTGAAGGTCCAGCTCCAGGCGGCCAAGGTGGTATCCGCTACCGAGAGGTCGGTAAACTGGATGTTCGTCCCCGGACATACCTGCCGGTCACTGGCCGTAAAGTTTGCCTGCGGATGACGCAGGTAGATGTACTGGCTGCGGGTCAGCGTATCGCTACAGCCATTCACATCAAAGACGATCAGCGTCACGGTGTAGTACCCGTCACTGAGGTAGGTATGGGCCGGGTTCTGGATCGTAGCCGAATCCCCGTCGCCAAAGTACCACTTCCACCCGCTAACCGGGTAAGTCCCCGTAGTCAGGTCGGTGAAACGTACCGTCTCCAGCGCACAACCCACCCGCTTGTCGGCGGTGAAATTGGCGCTCGGCAAAGGCAAGGCTTCGACATTTCCCGCCACCGAATCGACACAACCCGCCGCATCGGTCACCAGCAAACGTACGTCATAGACGCCGCTGCTGCTGTAGGTATGGGCGGGGTTTTGGGTAAATGATGAGAACCCATCGCCGAAGGTCCAGCTCCAGTTGCTCAGCGGCGAATCACCGGCGCTGCTGTTGTCCTGGAAAGCCACCGTGAGCGGCGTACAGTCCACATTCGGCACCGGCGAGAAGGCCGCCGTCGGTGGGTTCAGCACCTGCACTGCATTGGGCATCACTACCGTATCGCGGCAACCGCGCACGTTTTCGATCACCAGGGTCACCGTGTAGGTCCCCGGGCTCACGTAAGTATGCGAGGGGTTTTGGGCCATGGTCGTGGTCCCGTCGCCGAAGCTCCACCACCAGTTTCGCAGGGTGGTGTCGGCAATCGAGGTATCAGTAAAGTCGACCGTTATGCCCGGACAACCCAGGGTCTGGCTCATGGTAAATTGCGCCACGGGCTTGGAGAAGTTCACATACTGCGGCCGCAACAGCGTATCGCTACAGCCAAACTGGTTGGTCGCGATCAGGGTCACGTCAAACGCTCCCCCTACCGTGTAGGTATGCAGCGGCGAAACCGCCGTCGAGCTGCTGCCATCGCCAAAGTCCCAGAGCCAGGTGTACTGCCCCTGCGGACCCGGGGTCGAGTTCAAGAAACGAATTTGGGTGTCCGAACAGCCGGAAGTGGTATTGGTGAAAAATTCCGCCTGCGGCTTCGGATTGACCGTAATGGCCAGGGTCGTGTCATGCGAACAGCCATTCTGGTCCATCACCGTAAGGCGAACCGGGTAGGTGCCCGTAGAGGTGAAGGTATGAACCGGATTCAGCTGGGTCGAAGTTGCCCCCCCGCCAAATTCCCAGATACGGGCTGCGATGGGCGCTGCCAAACCGGTCGAAGCATCGCTGAAATTGACCTGGAAAGGCACACAGCCCGCCAAATCGGGCACAGTGATCC